>DATLCC010000028.1:0-11347 GCA_035526585.1 Thermoplasmatota archaeon
GGCGTGCAGCTCCTGGGCGCGCTCGACCATGCGGACCTCGACGGCGCGCTCCTGCTGCGCGATGAGCCCTACGTGGGCCCGACGCCCACGCGCGGCTGGTTCGAGACGCCCGACGCGCCCGGGCTCGGGGTCCTCCCCTCCGGGGGGACGCCGGCGAGCACCGACATGCCGGAACGGCGCCGAAATGGCGAAGGTCCTTGAAAGGCGTCTCCCCGTTTTGGGAACGTTTCGGAATTCCGGGCCTGCGCGTCTTAGCCTCGCGCCCACGCCACGAGCGCCGCCCGCGCGCCCGCGGCGAACCCGCGCGCGCCGCCGGCCCGCAACAGGGCGCGCGGCGTGGGGGGTGCGGCGAGGCGGCGCGCGTCCCATGCGCCCAGGAGGGCGCGCGTCTCGTCGTCGGTGAGCCGCGTCAGCATGTCAGTGACCGTCCGAAGGCGCTCGTAGCCGCCTTGATAGCGTTTCCGCCAGGCGCGCGCGTAGCCGGCGAGGTCGCCGCGCGCGGCCGCCTCCCCCGCCATCCATCCCGACGCGAGCCCGACCTCGAGGCCCCCCTGTCCCGCGGCACCGCCGGCGACGAGGACGTTGCCGCGCGCGAGCTCGCGCGGAAGGGTATAGACGGGATCGGGCGCGACGCCGGCGAAGCGCGCGCGCACGTCGCCTTCGCGCCAGCCCTGGATGCGAGCGTCGACGGCGAGCGCGTGGCGCGCGACCGCCTCCGCCGCGGCCACGTCGCCGCGGAAGAAGGTCCAGTGCGACCAGTGGCCCTCGCCAAGCGGATTGAGCTGCGAGCGGCCGCCGGGCGCGTGCGGCCCGAGGGTGAGCGCGAGCCGGTCCCCGTCGCCCGGTGCTTCCAGGTCGAGGATCGCGCCCCAGGCGAGCTCCTCCGGGTCGCGCGTCGGCCGGAGGAAACGCGCCGCCTGCGTGCGGGCTCCATCCGCGAAGAGAAGGACGTCGGCCTGCGCCTCGAAGCCGGCTGCGACGAGGCGCTTGTCGTCGCGCACGCGCAGGTCGGCGAGCCCCGTCACGATCCGCGCGCCCGCCTTCTCGGCCTCGGCCGCCAGGTGCGCGTCGAAGCGCGCGCGGTCGAAGAGCGTGAGCGGCGCGTCGATCTCGGGGCCGCGGCCATCGCTGGCGCGCAGCGTCAGGCCGCCCAGGCGGCGCCGCACCGTGTACGCGGGGCGCGGGATGGCGGCGGGCCAGAGCATGTCGAAGCCGACGATCGCGGGAGCGGCGGGCGCGCCGATGTCGCTCTTCGATTCGAGGAGGAGCACGTCCGCGCCCGCGCGGGCGGCGGCGAGCGCGGCCGCGAGGCCCGCGGCGCTCGCGCCGACGATCGCGAGGTCCGCCTTCTCCACCGCCACAGGCACGCCGACCGGGTGACCGGTCATGAAGGTTCTCGACGGTCCCAGGACCGTCCGGAATACGCCTCGAACGTTCGACGACCGTCTGAACCGGGACCTCTGCAACCCCCCTAGGTAGGTCGGATGGGGATGAAGGCGACGAAGGTGTCGACAGTGCCGTGACCCGCGCCACGCTCCTCATCACGAACGACCAGGGAAGGGCGAACCTCCTCGCACGCGCCGAGCGCAGTCTCCCCGCGGGCGAGGTCATCGTGCAAGTGAAGGACCTCGTCGGCCGCCGCCGCGCGTGCCGCACGACTCCGTCCTCGCCGCGCGCCGAGCTCGTGGCCAACGAGCCGGCGCTCGTGCTCCGCGGGGGCCTCACCGTCCTCGTCTCGTACTACCGCGTGCCCGCCGACGAGCTTGGCGCCGTCGAGACGCACCACGAGGAAGGCCGCCTCTCGCACACGTACGACGTCACGCTCCGGATCGCCTGCCGCGGCAACGCCGCCGCGAAGCGCTCCATCGCCGCCTGAACCGGATCGACCTGCGCGGGTCGCCCCAAGGACGGACCATGAACGCCAAGATCCCCATCGCGCTGCTCGCCTGCCTTGTCGCCGCCGGGTGCTCGCTCCCCTCGCAGGAAAGCCGGGGCGAGGAGCCAAGCGACGCGGACCGCTCCGACTACGGCGGCGGGACCGGTCTCGCACTCCTGCTGTCGAACAGCGCCTCCGAGCCCTTCGACGTCACCTTCACGCTGCTGGCCGCCAACGGCACGACGGTGGCCTCGACCAAGGCGAGCGTGCCGCCCAACGGGACGTTCGAGAAGTGGTGGTCGCTCCCGAGCGGCAGCTACACCGCGGGCATGCGTTACAGCTGGCACGCGCCGGACACCGCGCGCTGGAGCGGCGACTCGGACGAGCGCCGCGTCGACCTCTCGAAATGCCCCGAGCTCACGCGCATCGGCTGGAGCTACATGCGCCAGTCGGATGTGGTCGCGAGCGCCTGGAAGGGCGACGGCTGCGCGAGCGCCTGAGCGCGTTTTCCCCGAGAAAACAGCGTTCCAGTGCAGCGCCCACCTGCCCCCGGTAGATTACAAATACCCCCTGGCGCTTCGCGGCAGCGAACCGACCATGCAGTACGCTGAAGCGCTCCGCGAGGTCAAGAAGGCCGAGGCCGAGGTCCGCGACCAGAAGACGGACGCGCAGCGCCAGGCTTCCCAGGTCCTGCGCGACGCCGAGCGCCAGGCCAACGCGCTCCTCGACAAGGCGCGCGCGGACGCCGAGGCCGCGTACTCCGCCGCCCTCGATGCGGCCCGCAAGTCGGCCGACAAGGAGCGCGAGAAGCGCCACAAGACGGGCGAGGCCGAGGCCAAGTCCGTCCAGGCGCGCATGAGCTCGCCCGACTTCAAGGCGGCCGTCGACACGCTGCTCTCGAACTTCGAGCGCCACGCGCAGGGCAAGTGAGGTTTTCCTGATGGCGCTCCAGCCCGAACCGATGCAGCGCGCGCTCATCGTGGCGAGCAAGGCCTACCAGCCGAGCGTCATCGAGACCCTCCACGCGCTGCGCGCCGCGCACTTCATCGATTTCTCCGAGCAGAAGGAAGGGGAATTCTCCGACTTCCGCCTCGGCAAGCCACTTCCCGAAGGCGACGCCGCGAGCGGCCGCCTCGTGCGCGTCCGCGCGCTCCTGCGCCACCTCTCCCTCGAGGGCGCGCACACCGACGCCACCACGCCGCAGCGCGAGCTCGAAGGCGCGCTCGACACCCGCCTCGATGGAGCCGAAGCGGACGTGAGCCGCGCCGTCGAGCACCGCGAGACGCTGCGCAACTCGCTCGCCGAGGGCAAGGAGCTCGAGGCCAAGCTCGCGCCGCTCGCCGCCCTCCCCCTCAAGATCGAGGACTACTCGGGCTACGACACGCTCCAGGTCTTCGTCGGCCGCGCCGACCCGGCCTTCCGCGTGGACCTCCCGCGCGTGGCACCCGACCACGAGCTCGTGACGGGCGAAGGCGAGCTCTTCGCGCTCTTCGTTCCGAAGGCCAAGGCCGCCGAGGTCTCCGACCTCCTCTACCGCCACGGCTACGCGGAGATCGAGGTCCCCGCGGGCGCGGGAGCTCCGGCCGAGAAGATCCGCGAGATCCAGTCCGAGCGCGCGACGCTCGACTCGCGCCTCGCCAAGGCCGACGCGGACCTCGCGCGCCTCGCAGGCGAGCACAAGGATCTACTCCTCGCGGCCGAGGAGCACCTGAGCATCCAGGTCGAGAAGGCCGAGGCGCCCCTCGCCTTCGCCAGCACGGACCACGCCTTCGTCGTCGACACGTGGATCCCGATGGGCGCCGTCGCCGAGGTCGAGGCCGCGGTCCAGAAGGCGACCCGCGACAACGTCTACTTCGCGCGCCTCGAGACCTCCGCCGACGTCTCGCACAACGAGGCGCACCACCACGACGAAGGCCACGCCGGGGCCGACGCCGCCTTCAACGCGCACGCGAGCCACGCGGCGCCCAAGGCGCTCCCGCCCACGCGCTACAACAACGCCGGCGCCACGAAGCGCTTCGAGTGGTTCACCGACCTCTTCAGCACGCCGCGCTACAACGAGGTCGACCCGACCGCGATGTTCGCGATCTTCTTCCCGCTCTTCTTCGGCTTCATGATCGGCGACCTCGGCCTGGGCCTGATCATGTGCGTCATCGGCTGGCTTCTCATGACGAAGCTGCCGCGCGTCGACGGCATGAAGCAGCTCGGGACCGCGATCCTCATCGCGGGCATCATCGCCGCAGCGCTGGGCGGCCTCGTCTTCAAGGACGCGCTGGGCATCCCGCTCGGCTTCACCTCCCACATGGAGGAGGAGCTCACCGCGGAGGGGCTCGTCCCCGCGTGCAGCGCCGCCGTCTACGAGGCGGTCCACGAGACGAACTGGGGGTGCCTGCTTGGCGGCAACGTCGTCCACGCGGAGCCGCTCATCAACAAGGTGCAGGACCTGAACACGATGCTCCTGCTCTCGGTCATCGCGGCGCTCGTCCACCTCCTCATCGGCCTCCTCTTCGGCCTCCGCAACGAGTGGGGCCACGGCGGCAAGCACGTCGCCGCGAAGTTCGGCTACCTGATCCTCCTCCTCACGTTCTTCCCCGCGGTCGTGGCGCTCCTGCGCCAGGACATGTTCGTCGGCGGGACGCCCCTCGCCGAGCATGCCGCCGTCTCGTTCCACATGCCGATCACGCAGGCCCAGGCCTACATGACGGCCGGTGTCGGCTTCGTCGTCGGCGCCGTCATCCTCGGCTGGGCCGAAGGCTTCGGCGGCGTGCTCGAGATCCCCTCGATGTTCAGCGCCATCATGTCGTACCTGCGACTGGGCGCGGTCGCGATCGCGAAGGGCGCGATGGCGCTCGCCTTCAACAACCTCACGCTCGTCGCGGCCCTGACCGGCGGCGGCCTCATCCTCGTCCTCGGCCTCATCGGCTTCGTCGTCGCGCAGATCGCGCTCCTGGTCCTCGGGCTCCTGTCCGGCGGCATCCAGGCCCTGCGTCTGAACTTCGTGGAATTCTTCACGAAGTTCTACAAGGGGGGCGGCACGCCGTACAAGCCCTTCGGACGCGAGCGCGTCTACACCGCTCCCACCGCTGCCCAGGGCGCCGCGGTGTCCTCCGTCATGATCAAGCCCTAGTCTACGCAACATGGAGAGTCAAGCAACATGAACAAGCTCGTCTTCGGTCTCGGCCTCCTGGCCCTCGTGATCGCCCTGCCTACTGCCTTCGCCCAGGCCAATGAAGCCGCTGGCGCCGACGCCCTCGCCGGCGTCGGCGGCATCGCGATGGGCGCCGGCCTCGCCGTCGGCCTCGCGGGCCTCGGCACCGGCATCGCCCAGTCCCAGATCGGCGCGGCCGCCGTCGGCGCGACCGCGGAGGACGCGGGCTTCCTCGGCCGCTCCCTCATCTACGTGGCCATCCCCGAGACGATCGTCATCTTCGGCCTGCTGATCGCGTTCCAGCTCGTCGGCAAGATCGCCTGAGACGCCAAGGGCGCCAAGGAAGCCAAGGACGCCAAGCGCAACCAGGTGTGAACCTCATGGGTCTCGACAAGGTCGTTGATAACATCCGCAACGAAGGCCGCAGCCAGGCCAGCACCATCGTGGATGCTGCCCGCAAGGAAGCGGACGCCATCCTCGCGGACGCCAAGCGCCAGGCCGCGGAGATCACCGCGCGCCGCCAGACCGAAGGCTCCACCGCCGCGGACGCGCTCCTGAAGCGCGAGGTCGCGAGCGCGGAGCTCGAGTCGCGCCGCCTGCGGCTCGCCGCCGAGCGCGAGCTCGTGTCGAGCATCCGAACGGAGGTCGAAAGGAAGCTCGCTGCGCTTCCGGCCTCCTCGCGCGAGGCCCACCTGAAGGCTCTCATCGCGAAAGCCAACGTCACGGGAGGCAAGGTCTGGGTGTCGAAGCAGGACGAGGCTTCGGCGCACAAGCTCGGCCTCCAGGTCGCCGGCACGTTCGAGGGCCTGGGCGGCGTGATCGTCGAATCGCCCGACGGCCACACGCGCGAGAACCTCCGCTACGAGACCCTGCTCGACGAGATCTGGCAGTCCTCCCTCCCGCAAGTCGCGTCGAAGCTCCTGAAGCACTGAGGCAAGAAACATGGCTGGGTTCCTGAGCGGCATCCTCGGCGGCGGCGGCAACTACGCCTACGTCACCGCGCGCGTGCGCGCGAAGAAGAACCAGCTCCTCGGCACGGACGAGTATCCCAAGCTCCTCGTACGCGAGACGAGCGAGATCGCCCGCGCGCTGCAGGAAGGCCAGTACAAGGCGGAGATCGACGAGCTCGCCGCCCGCTTCCGCGGCGCGGAGCTCGTGGAGCGCGCGACGCGCCTCAACCTCGGCCGCACCTACGGCCAGATCCTGGGCTTCGCGACCGGCGAGCTCGCGATCGCGATCGGCGCGTACCTCGCCCGCTACGACGTCTACAACGTGAAGACGATCCTGCGCGGCAAGTTCGCGCGCGCGAAGCCCGAGGACATCCTCGACGAGACCGTGCCCGCGGGCGCGCTCGCGCCCCGCCTCGCGGAGTTCGCGCGCCTGGAGCGCATCGAGGACGTCGTCGACGCGCTCAAGGGCACGCCGTACCACCGCACGCTCGTCGCGACCGTGGAGGGCCGACAACTCTCCAACCTCCTCGAGGTCGAGAACGAGCTGGACCGGCAGTACTACGCGACGCTCCTCGAGAGCATCCCGAACAACGACATCGCGAACCGCGCGTTCCTCGGCTGGGTGCGCAACGAAGTGGACGTCCTGAACCTGAAGACGCTCTTCCGGCTCCGCTTCGCCCGCGTCACCGACTGGGAGCCCTACTTCATCGCCGGAGGCAACGAGGTCGGGAAGGAGAGCGCGGCGCGCATCGTGCGCGGCACGGACGAGGAGGTCCTCGCCGAGGTGGGCCAGTTCGACGTCGCGCCCGAGGTCGTCGAGGCCGCGCGCCGCTCGCTCGCGTCCGGCAACCTCAACGCCATCGCGACCGCGCTCGACAAGGAGCTCGTGCGCGACGCGAGCGACTTCTCGCACCGCGCGCCCCTGTCCGTGCTCCCCGTCGTGGACTTCATCCTCCGCAAGAAGATCGAGGCCGACAACCTGCGCGCCATCGCGTACGGCAAGCAGACCGGCCTCCCGACCGCCACCATCGAGGAGCTGCTTGTGCTATGAGCAAGGACATCGGCGTCATGGGGAGCAGCGACTTCGTGCTCGGGTTCGCCCTCGCAGGCATCCGGAAGACGTACACCGTCGACAAGACGGAGTTCGCCAAGGAGATGGAGCGCGTCATCGCGCAGAAGGACAACCTCGGGATCCTCGTCGTCGAAGCCTCCAACTTCGAGACCCTGCAGGGCAATCTCCGCAAGAAGGTCAGCGAATCCCTCGAGCCCGTCGTCATCGCGATGGGCGAAGGCGCCGGCGAAGCGGACCTGCGCGACAAAGTCAAGCGCGCGATCGGCATCGACCTGTTCAAGTGAAGGGGGGTCTGGGGGCTCGCCCCCAGAGTTTTGGAACTTCCACGACCATACCTTTCATCTCGCCTGCATCCGTGCATAAGCAGATATGTACTTATCATAGGACGGCGAACACTGCCTCATGCCTCCCGAACTCGCGACGGTTCGAGTCAACGTCGTCGTGCCGTCCGCCATCGAGGCCGCGTTCCGGGCGGAGGTCTTCGCACGCAAGGGCATGCGGAAGGGCAATATCAGCGAGGCGATCACGGAGGCGATCCGGCTGTGGATCGGCCACGATGGCGAAGCGTCCGACGCGCGGAAGCCTGCCCAGCGACCCATCGCGAAGGCTTCGCCCAGGCGCCGCACCTACCAGGAGATCGAGACGGCGAAGATGACGCCCGGCGAACGCATGGAGCTCGCCTACAAACTCTCGCGCTTCATGCGGAGTTGAAGCGGTGACTGAGCTCACGGGACTGCTGAACCACCTCCGCGCGTCCTTCGAGCGCGAGAGCGTCGCCTTTGCCGTGGGCGGCAGCTTCGCGCTCGCCGCGCTCGGCCACCCGCGCGCGACCGCCGACATCGACCTCATGGTCCTCGTCCGGGGCGGCGATCTGGCGCCCGTCCATCGCGCGCTTGCAGAGCCCCGGTACTCGATGCGGAACGAGGTCACCTTCGAGGACGATGTCACGGGCCTCTTCCTCGACATCCTTCCCATCGTCGACCAGGCGCAGGAGGAAGCCTTCGAGCGCGCGCGCAGGATCCCGATCCATGGCGCGACACGCATCCGGGTCCTCACCGCGGACGGCCTCGCCCTGATGCTCCTCCGAGAGGCCACCATCGGGGACAAGGGCAAGCGGCGCCAGAGGCTCGCCGACCTCGACTCGCTCGCACGCGTCGCCAAGCTCGACGAGGCCTTCCTCGCCGAGTGGGCGCGACGGATGGGATACACGAAGGCGCTCGCCGACTGGAAGGAGTAAAAGGGGAAGCTGGGGGGTTCACCCGCGTTCTGACTCTGGGGGGCTTGCTGCCCCCCAGACCCCCCGCTTGCGAAGTCGCTGCGGCGACTTCGGATGTGACGCCTACGCCCCCGAAATCCTCTTAAAGGGCCCCATCTTCTCGCGGCCGTCCAGGGGTACCACCAGAATGGCCCAAGTCTCCCAGCAGCAGAAGGCGGCATCCGGAAAGTCCGGTGGCCAGATCTACCGCGTGGCCGGCCCGGTCGTCACCGCCGTGGGCATCCAGGCGCGCATGTACGACGTCGTGTTCGTCGGCAACGAGCGCCTCATGGGCGAGGTCATCGAGATCGCCGGCGACCGCACGATCATCCAGGTCTACGAAGAGACGTCGGGCATCAAGCCCGGCGAGCCCGTCGAAGAGACCGGCGCGTCTCTCTCCGTCGAGCTTGGCCCCGGTCTCCTCACGTCCATCTACGACGGCATCCAGCGCCCCCTCGAGGTCCTCCAGGACAAGATGGGCGACTTCATCCTCCGCGGCGTGCTCGCGCCCGGCCTCGACCACGAGAAGAAGTGGGACTTCAAGGCCACGAAGAAGGCGGGCGACGCGGTCTTTGGCGGCATGATCATCGGCACCGTCCAGGAAACGGAGACCATCGTCCAGAAGATCATGGTCCACCCGGACACGCCGCCCACCAAGATCAAGAGCATCAAGTCGGGCGCGTTCACCGTCGACGAGATCGTCGCCGAGCTCGAGAACGGCACGAAGGTGCAGCTCATGCACAAGTGGCCCGTGCGCCGCCCGCGCCCGTTCGCGGAGAAGCTCCCCGCCAACATCCCCCTCGTCACCGGCATCCGCATCCTCGACGGCCTCTTCCCCGTCGCGAAGGGCGGCACGGCGGCCATCCCCGGCCCCTTCGGCTCGGGCAAGACCGTCACGCAGCAGAGCCTTGCGAAGTTCTCCGACGCGCAGATCGTCGTCTACATCGGCTGCGGCGAGCGCGGCAACGAGATGACCGAAGTGCTCACCGAGTTCCCGCACCTCGAGGACCCGAACACCGGCAAGGCGCTCATGAACCGCACCGTCCTCATCGCGAACACGAGCAACATGCCCGTCGCGGCCCGCGAAGCGAGCTGCTACACCGGCATCACGCTCGCCGAATACTTCCGCGACCAGGGCTTCGACGTCGCCCTCATGGCCGACTCGACC
Organism: Thermoplasmatota archaeon; assembly: GCA_035526585.1. Taxonomy (GTDB): domain Archaea; phylum Thermoplasmatota; class SW-10-69-26; order JACQPN01; family JAJPHT01; genus JAJPHT01. The sequence continues at coordinate 9,467 of DATLCC010000028.1, forward strand.
TCCCGCTGGGCCGAGGCCATGCGTGAGATCTCGTCCCGCCTCGAAGAGATGCCCGGCGAAGAAGGCTACCCCGCGTACCTCGCGGCGCGCCTCGCCGAGTTCTACGAGCGCGCCGGCCGCGTCCGCACCAAGAACGAGGAATTCGGCTCCATCACCGTCATCGGCGCCGTGTCGCCCGCCGGCGGCGACTTCTCCGAGCCCGTCACGCAGAACACGCTGCGCATCGTGAAGTGCTTCTGGGCGCTCGACGCGAAGCTCGCCCAGCGCCGCCACTTCCCCGCCATCAACTGGCTCGACTCCTACTCGCTCTACGAGAACGAGCTCGCGCCGTGGTACGAGAAGAACGTCAACCCGCAGTGGTCCAACATGCGCAAGTGGGCCGCCAACACGCTCCAGGTCGAGTCCGAGCTCCAGGACATCGTGCAGCTCGTCGGCAGCGACGCGCTTCCCGAAGAGCAGCAGCTCACCCTCGAGATCAGCCGCGGCATCCGCGAGGTCTTCCTCCAGCAGAACGCGTTCCACCCGATCGACGCGTTCGCGCCGCTCAAGAAGCAGTTCGAGATCCTCGTCGCTCTGAAGAAGTGGGAAGGGCTCGCCAAGGAATCGCTCGCGAAGGGCGTCGCCCTCCAGGACATCCTCCGCGTGAACATCCGCGGCGATCTCGCGAAAGCCAAATTCGAAAAGGACTGGGACAACGAACTGAAGAACGTGCTCGGATCGCTCGAGAAGCAGTTCGCTTCGCTCAAGGCGGCCTGAGGGCCGCCTCCAGCGAAGAATAAGGGCGCTTCGCGCCCATCTTTTCTCATCCTCGTGCTATCAGCGGGAGCGCTGGAGGTCGCCTGTATCAGGGAGTCCTTATGGTGGGGTGGACGCGAGGAGCGCGGAATACGTTTTGTCGGGCTCCGCCGAGGCTGCGGCGAAAAAGACGGCGGCCTTGCTCGCGCCGATCGCGTCTGGTATTCCTTGGCTCTGGGAATCGCGGGCGTCGTAGTATGCTTTCGCCCCGGCAGCGTAGCTGAGAGCACTTAGGCCCCCGGGGTGACGTGAGAAGGATGAGTTGGCGAGTTCGGCGACCGATTGCAAGCTGGGCCCCTTGTTACCTTCCCCATACACTCGTGACTGCTCCGATACAGCCGCGGCGCGAATCGCAAGGAATTCAGCGGCATGATCGAAGTGCTGATCGACCGCCCATTGCCACATTTGAACGGCCTCCCTTGCCTCTACACCGGGGAGGTCACGTGACAGCAGGGGGGCATCGTGCTGGATCAGACCCTCTGCCCATGTTCGAACTCCTGGGTGCAAAGTCGTGGGTTCGCATTCGGTTTCGTTCAGCAGCAAGCCGGCGACGTGCAGGAGAGACCAGCGGTAGCTGGCTGACAGTTCTATTTGATCGAGAGTTGCGTTCTCCTCAGTCATGCTGTGGACATATTCGTTGCTTGTCCTCGACCAAGCGGCCAGGAAGGCGGCGCTCACGCCGCAAAGGTCAGACTCATGCGACCCCAGCCGCGAGAGGATATCGGTTTCAAGGTGATCGCTTTGCGACTGCACGTCTGCGACAGACTCGTTGCGGGCGGCCATCTCACCGCGGTGGAGGATGTCGAACGCGATGGTCGCGGTCCAGGTCGCGCTAAGCAAAAACCCCCGGCTCAGCTCATGAGCCGCTGAGCCTTGGTAGCCTTCGAATTGGAAGCCATCTCCAAGTTGCTTCGAAGCGGACGAGTTCTCGATCATAACCTCAATGCGCGCGATAGCGCGGGCCATATCAGGCCATGACGCATTGTTGAGTAGAGGGATTTCGGGAGCCTCCGCGGGTGCCGACAAAGACACCCGGGGAGCCCCCTGAGTTGACGTGCAGCCGCTCAACACCAATACGACAATGAC
>DATLCC010000029.1:0-10146 GCA_035526585.1 Thermoplasmatota archaeon
GGCAAGGACCTTAGGCAAGGGAACGGACGTACGGACGGAGGGGCGTCGTCGTCCCATGCCTGAGGTCCTCGCCCTTGCCTGTGCCCTCGGGCTGGCTGACCGCGCGGTCAGTTTGGGCAAATCACATAAACTATATAAAGCGGGCCAGAATGTGGGCTTATAAAGCGGGTCTTGGACATGGCGAAGATCAAGATCGAGAATGTCGTCGCAAGCACCTCCCTCGGCGTGGAGCTTGACCTCCAGTCCATCGCGCTCGCGCTGGACAACGCGGAATACGAGCCCGAGCAGTTCCCCGGCCTCGTCTGCCGCCTGAAGGAACCGAAGACCGCCGCCCTCCTCTTCCGCAGCGGCAAGGTCGTCTGCACCGGCGCGAAGAGCATCGACGCCGTCGGCAAGGCCGTCGACATCGTCACCGCCAAGATCGAGGCCTCCGGCGTCAAGGTCGACCGGAACCCCGAGATCATCGTCCAGAACATCGTCGCCTCCGCCGACCTCCACGCGGACCTGAACCTCAACGCCATCGCCATCGGCCTTGGCCTCGAGAAGGTCGAGTACGAGCCCGAGCAGTTCCCCGGCCTCGTGTACCGCATGACGGACCCGAAGGTCGTCGTCCTGCTCTTTGGCTCCGGCAAGCTCGTGTGCACGGGCGCGAAGAAGCCCGAGGACGCGGAGCGCGCCGTGGACCAGATCACGGAAGAGCTCCAGGCGCTCGGCCTGCTGTAGGCCGCGACCACCGCGCGCGGGAGCGTCAGCCCGAAGGGCGCGCGCCCTTGTGTGCGCTCCGGATCGAGCCCTCGTCGCGTTCCGCGTCGCTCTGCGCTTCGAGGACTGCGATGGCGGTCATGTTGACCACGTCGCGCACGTCGTCGCCACGTTGCAGGATGTGCACCGGCTTCGCCATCCCTTCGAGGATCGGTCCCGTCGCCTCCGCGTCGGAGAGCCTCTGCAGCAGCTTGTAGGCGATGTTCGCGCTCTGCAGGTCCGGGAAGATGAGCACGTTGGCGGGCTCGGTGAGCGCGCTGAACGGATACTCGGCGAGGAGCTCCGGCACGACGGCGGTGTCGGCCTGGAGCTCGCCGTCGACGACGAGGCCGGGCGCGCGCTCCTTCACGAGCTTCGTCGCGCGGGCGACCTTCTCCGCGAAGGGGTGGCGCGTCGAGCCGAAGTTGCTGAAGGAAAGCATGGCGACGCGCGGCGTCACGTCGAACTGGCGCGCGACCTTCGCAGCCTGGATCGCGATCTCCGCGAGGTCCTCCGCCGTGGGATCGATGTTGACGGTGGCGTCGGCGAGGAAGAACACCTTGTTCTTCAGCGTCATCATGTAGAGGCCGACCGCCTTCTGCGTGCCGGGCGCGAGGCCGATGATCTGGAGGGCCGGCCGCAGCGCGTCGGGGTAGTGCGTGCCGATGCCGGAGACGAGCGCGTCCGCCTCGCCCTTGCACACCATCATGGCGCCGAAGGCGTTGCGATCGCGCCGCATGGTCGTCTCGGCCTCGCTGCGCGTGACGCCCTTGCGTTGGCGCAGGCGCAGGTAATCCTCGATGAACCCGTCGAGCTTCTTGGACGCGCGGGGATCCACGATCTCGGCGGGGAAGTCGAGGTTGAGCTCCGCCATGCGCGCGCGGATCTCCTCCGCGCGCCCAAGGAGCACGGGCTGCGCGATCCCTTCGTCGTGCACGATCTGGCACGCGCGCAGGATCTTCTCCTCGTTCCCCTCGGGGAACACGACGCGCTTGGGGTGCCGGCGCGCCTTGTTGATGACGATCCGCATCATCTCGCGCTCTTTGCCCAGACGCGCTTCGAGCGCGTCCCTGTAAAGTGAGAGGTCGAGCTGCCTGCGGGCGACGCCGGAATCCATCGCCGCCTTCGCGATCGCGGGCGCGACGAAGAGGAGCACGCGCGGATCGAAGGGCTTCGGGATCACGTATTCCGGGCCAAAGGAGATGGGATCGTTGCCATAGGCGCGGATCACCTCGTCGGGGACGTCCTCCTTCGCGAGCTCCGCGAGCGCCTTCGCGGCGGCGACCTTCATGGCTTCGTTGATCGCCTTCGCGCGCACGTCGAGCGCGCCGCGAAAGATGTACGGGTACCCGAGCACGTTGTTGACCTGGTTGGGGAAGTCGCTGCGCCCCGTGCCGACGATCGCGTCGGGGCGCGCGGCCTTGGCCTCCGCGTACGGGATCTCCGGATCCGGGTTGGCCATCGCGAAGACGATCGGCTTCTGCGCCATCGTCTTCAGCATCTGCGCGGTCACGAGCCCTTTCACCGCGAGCCCCACGAAGACGTCGGCGCCCTGGAGCGCGTCCGCGATCGTGCGCCGGCCGTCGTCCGCATGCGCGAAGAGCTCCTTGTAGGGGTTCATCCCCTCCTTGCGCCCCTTGAAGATGACGCCCTTCGAGTCCACCATCGTGATGTTCTTGAGGTCCGCTCCGAGCTCGACGTAGAACTTCGCGCACGAGACGGCCGCGGCGCCGCCCCCCGCGACCACGATCTTCACCTTGTCGAGCTCCTTGCCCTGGAGCTCGCACGCGTTCACCAACCCCGCGCCGGAGATGATCGCGGTGCCGTGCTGGTCGTCGTGGAAGATCGGGATCTCGCAGATCTCCTTCAGCTTCTCCTCGATGTAGAAGCACTCGGGCGCCTTGATGTCCTCGAGGTTGATCGCGCCGAAGGTGGGCGTGAGGTTCTTCACGACCGTGATGAACTCGTCGGGGTCCTGCGTCGTGACCTCGATGTCGAAGACGTCGATGTCGGCGAACTTCTTCATGAGGACACCCTTCCCTTCCATCACGGGCTTGCCCGCGGCGGCGCCGATGTTCCCGAGGCCGAGGACCGCGGTCCCGTTCGAGATCACGGCGACGAGGTTCCCCTTCGCCGTGTACTTGTAGGCGAGGTCGGCGTCGCCCGCGATCTCCATGCACGGGATCGCGACGCCGGGCGAGTACGCGATGCTGAGGTCGCGCTGCGTCGCCGTGGGCTTCGTGGGCGTGACGGAGATCTTGCCGCGCGGCTCGCGGCTGTGATACTCCAGCACCTCCTCCTTCGTGAAGCGCTTGGGTTCCTTCATCGCGGTCGCCCGTGGACGCGGGGCGCGGCGAATAAGCGTATCTGGCGCGCCTTGCCTATTCCTCGCGCTCCTCGACGTAGAGCTGCTCGCGCCAGGCGCTCGCCGGCGCCGTGCCCGCCCCCCAGGTGAGCCAATATTGCAGCTCGCTGTCCGCCCCTTCGCAGAAGGGATTCCACCACAGCTTCGTCTCCCCCGTCTCGAAGAGCACGAGGAGGCCCACAAGGGCCTTCAGACGCTCGTCGCGAAGGAGCGCCCCCTGGTCCTCGTCCAGCACGACGATCCCGCGGCCCGGCACGAGGTTGTGCTCCTTCAGCGTCTTCGCCCACCCCTTCTCCCGGGCGCGATCGATGCGCGGGTCGGCGGGCTCGGGCGGCTTCGTGGGCCATTGGAAGAGCGTGACGCCGCCATAGAGCGCGTGCCCGAGGTCGAACTCGCGCGCCTGCGTCCGGTGCGCGTCGAGCGCGAGGAGCACGCGAGGCCCAAGTCGCGGCAGGCTCGCCTCGATCGTCCCAAGGAGGCCCGCCAAGAGAGGCGCGTACGCGACGCGGAACGTGACCTTCGCGTCCGCCGCCACGAAGCCGGGATCCTCCCAGGTGAACCCAGGGAAGGAGACGCGCTTCTTGTGCTCGGCGATGAAAAGGGCGGTGTCGAGGAGCGCGCGCAGCTCCTCCTCGGGCCCCTCTTGCGGCGCGTCGACCACGCCCGCTTCCTTGAGGGCAGCCTGCAGCTCGTGGAGCGAGGGAAGCGAGCGCCGCCGCACGCATCCGGCATTGCGCCGCAACCATAAGGACGCCGGTCGCGCTTGCGCCCGCGTTTGCGCGTCGCGGTGAAGGTGGGCTACGACGGCACGAAGTTCCACGGTAGCCAGGTGCAGCCGGGCGTCCGCACCGTCCACGGTGAGCTTGCGCAGGCGCTGCGCGAGATGGGTCATCCCGAGCCCCACGTGCTTTGGGCGGGAAGGACCGACGCCGGCGTCTCCGCTGCGGGGAACGTCGCGGTCTTCGAGACGCACGTGATGCCCGCGTCGCTGCTGCCGGGCCTGTCGCACCGCATGGAGGACGCGTGGGCGTGGGCGTGGACCGAGGTCGGCGCGGAGTTCGAGCCGCGCGTCGCGCGCCGGCGCCGCTATCGATACCTGCTGCGCACCGGCGCGCCCGCCGAGCGCGTCGCCGAAGCGCTCGCGGTCTTCGAAGGCACGCACGACTTCACCCACTTCTGCAAGCTCGAAGAGGGCGTGGACCCGCGCCGGACGGTCTTCGCGACGCGCGCGCGGCGCGACGGGCCGCACGTCGTCATCGACGTGGAAGGCGAGAGCTTCCTGTGGAACCAGGTGCGCCGCATGGTCGCCGCCGCGGAGCGCATCGCAGAGGGCCGCGCGGAGCGGAAGGAGGTCGAGATCCTCCTCGCGAAAGGCGCGCAAGCGCCCCCGCAGGCTCACTCCGGGGGCTTCGGAACGGCCGACCCCGAGCCGCTGATGCTCGTCGACGTCGAGTACGCAGGGCTCGCCTTCGAGCGCGCTGCGGACCCCGCGCGCGCCCTGCTGCGGCTTGCGCGACGCGAGACGGAGGCGGAGCGCGCGCTCGCCATGCTGCGCGCGATGCGCGAAGCCGCGGAGGGCGAGCGGGGATGATGCTGGGCCTCGTCTCCGATTCGCACGACAACGTCCCGATGTGCGAGCACGTGGCGGACTTCTTCCGCGAGCGGCGCGTCGACACCGTCTTCCATCTTGGCGACGTCACCGCGCCGGAGTCCCTTCGGCCCTTCGACGGCTTCCCCCTCGTGGTGATCCGCGGCAACAACGACGACGAGCCGTGGCCGCAGACGTGGCAGCAGGAGTTCGCGGGCGTGCGCATCGGCGCGACGCATGGCCACCTGCGCGGCGAGATGGCGCGCCTCGCGAAAGAATCCGACGTGCTCCTCCACGGGCACACGCACCGCCGGCGCGCGGACCACGACGGGGCGTGCCTGCTCGTGAATCCGGGCGCGCTGTATCGCACGCCGACGCACACGTGCGCGCTGCTGGAGCTGCCGTCCAAGCGCGTCGTGTTCTACAAGGTCGACGAGGGCGGAGTCTCGCGCCTGTGATTCAGGAGAACGCGACCTTCTTCTCGGCCGCGGCGCGGGCGGCCGCGTCCTCCGCGAGGAGCTTCGCGAGCGCAGCCCGGTTGTGGAGGTCGGTCCCCTCGTCGAGCACGAGGTTCTGGTCCGCTTCCTTGCGCAGGAGGATCTTCACGATCCGCTCATCGATCGTGTTCGGCGTGACGAAGAACTCGACGAACACCGTGCGGTCCTGCCCGATGCGGTGCACGCGGTCCATCGCCTGCGCATGCACCGCGGGCGTCCAACCCAGGTGGACGAAGAGGACGTAGCGGGCGGCGGTGAAGTTCAGGCCGATCCCGCCGGCCTCCATCTGCGCGAGGAGGACCTGCGCGCCGCCCTCGTGCCCGAACGAGCGCGCGAGCTCCTGGCGCTTCTTGGGAGGCGTCGATCCCGTGAGGCTCGCCGCTTCAGGAAGCTCGGCCTGCAGCTTCTCTAGAGGCTCCAGGTAGTGCGAGTAGACGACGACGGCCTCGCCCGCCTCACGAAGATCCCGGATCCGCTCCAGGACCTGGGGCACGCGGGCGAGGGCGAGATGATGGCGAAGCGCGTGGATCGCGGCGAAGACGGCAACGTCGCTCTTCCCTTCGCGGATCGCGTCCATGGCTCGGGTCTCGAGCCCCTGGTACACGCGGTCCTCGTGAGGCGTGAGCTCGTGGCGCGAGACCGCGATGACGCGCTCGGGAAGCTCCGCGAGCACCTCGGCCTTCCGGCGGCGCAAGAGGATGTCGCGCGTCGCGCGCTGGAGGAACTCGGCCGCGACGTTCCTCACCGTCGCATACTTGTTGAACAGGCTCGCGTCGACGGTCCACTGCTCGCGGAACTGCGTGCGGCTCGGGAAGCGGCGCTTGTCCACCTGCTCGAGAAGCTCGTAGTAGTCGTCGATCGTGTTCACGAGCGGAGTGCCGGTGAGGAGGATGCGCCGCGTCTGCGGAAGCTGCTTCACGAGCTGCGCGCGCTGCGTCTCGGGGTTGCGCACGTAGTGCGCCTCGTCGAGCACGAGCGTGTCGCGCGAGGCGACCTCGGGGCGCTGCAGGTCGAGCGTGCGCAACGCATCGTACGTCGTGAGCAGGAAACGCGAGCGCGCGTTGCCCATGAAGCGGCGCTCGTGGTAGACGAGGGGCACCTCGTCCGCGAAGCGCTCGATCTCGTCCGCCCAGTTGTAGAGCACGTTCGCGGGCCCGACGACGAGCGCGCGCGCATCCTTCGCCAGGATGGCCGCGATCGTCATCACGGTCTTGCCGAGGCCCATCTCGTCCGCGAGGATCGCGTTGAGCCCGCATGCCACGAGGAACTCGACGCCGTCGCGCTGGTACGGGCGCAGCTTCCCGCGGAATCCGGGGATCGGGTCGGGGAGCTCGACGCGCGGCAGCGTGTGCTTCTCGAAGGCGTCCGCGCGGCGCTGCAGCGCCTCGAGCTCCTGCTTCGCCTTCCACACGTCGTCCGCCAAGACGCCTCTCAGCATCTCGCTGATGGCGCGCGCGCTGTCGCGCTCGCGTTCCTTCTGCGCGGCGCGCTCCTTCATCAGGAGCGAGTCGATCGCCTCGTCGAGCGCGCGCAGGTCGCGGCGGCCCTCCGTCGCGAACTGCTTCTGGTCCTTCACCCACACCGCGAGCTCCGCGCGGGCCGAGCGCAGCGCCGCGAGCGCGCTCGTGGGATCCTGCTGCACCATCCTCAGGAGCGCGGGCACGTCGACCGGACGCGCGGCCGCGTAGGCGGCGCCGACGCGCCCGCTGACGACAGGCGCTTGCGCGCCTTCGGCCTCGAGCGTCGCGCGCAGGAGCCCCACGGCGCGCACGAGGCGCGGCATGTGGTCCTTGTGGACGAAGCGCGTCCACGAGAGAGCGAGCGACGAGGGGTCGCGCTCGATGGGCGCGCCGGACATCGTGAGCGCCTTCCACACGCGCGACTCGTCCGGCACGTCGTCGACGATGCGGAGGTAGTATCGGTCCCCCTGCAACCGATACCGCAGCTTCATCGGTCGCCCCAAGCTCGACCGCGCGATGAACCTTGCGCGGACGCAGAGGCGGAGCAACCCTTATGCGAGCGCGCATCGACCGGCCCAAGGTGGAACAAGCCTTCGAGCTCGTCGAACGCCCGACGCAGCAGACCGTCGAAGGGTTCCGGTTCGTCCACGCGCGCGTGAAAGGCGCCTACCAGCCGTGGACGCGCGTGTCCACGCTGGACCACGTGGCCGAGACGCTCGAGGAGCACGGCATCCTGCGCACAGGGCCCGCCTTCGGCGTCTACCACGATCTGCCCCAGAGCGAGCGCCCCGTCGAGGACTGGCGCGCGGACCTCGGGTATCCGGTCGCGCTCGACGCGCGGATCCCGCCCCTTCCGCAGATCCGCGCGATGGACCTGCCGGACATCGAGGCGGTCGGGTTGCGCTACCGCGGCGACCTCACGAGCTTCCCCGGTGCGCTGCAGTTCCTCGTCGACTGGGCCGCCCAGAAGCGGATCGACCTCGACGGACCCCTCCTTGAGCGCTTCCACGTGAGCGACGCCCTCTCCGGCGTCGAGGAGCGCGACGTCTACGTCGCGCTCGCTCCGCTCGCTTGACGCCGGAGGGCCAGCGCAAGCGCAAGCGCAAGGACGTGTAACCTGCCGGTTACGCGTTCCAGGCGCCTTCCTTATTCTCTCTGCTGCGCGTGCGATCGCCGTGCGCGCGGTCGCCATCCTCGTCGTCGTGCTCCTTCTCGCGGGCCCCGCCGCCGCGGGAGTGCGCACGAGCTGGCGCGCCGAGGATGCGATCGCGCTCGCCGGCGCGCTCCTCGCGGACCCGGACGTGCGCGCCGCCGCCGACGAGCGCGCCCCATTCGCGCTGCGCGTCGACGTCCTCGACGGCGCCGACGCGGCCTTCGTCTACGAGGGCAGCGCGCTGCGCGAGGGCGACCGGCCGGGCGCGTACGTGCTGCGCACGACGACCGACGGCGCGCTCGTCGCCGTGAACAGCGACGCGCCCGCGCACGCGCTCCTCTGCCTTCTTGCGGCGGGCGCGGCCACGCTCACGTCGCCGCGCGCGATCGAGCGCGTCGCGCTCACCGCCGCCCTCGCGCGCGCCACGCGGGACGACGCGTGTCTCCCACGTGGGGTCCAGGTGGCCGAGGGAGTCTTTGTCGATGACGGCGCCGTCTTCGATCGCTTCGGCGCGCCGCTCGGGTGGCAGGACCCGGACGCGCCGCGCTGGCTCGGCCGGCCGGAGGCCGGCATCACGCGCCTCTCGCCCGCGCAGCTGCCTCGCGGCGCCGAGCCCGACCTCGCGGATCCATGGCGCGCGGCTGCGACGCCTGCGATGCGCGCGCTCTTGGACGCCGCCGCGGACTGCCCGTGCGACCGCGGCGCGCTCGTGCCCGCGGGGGACTGGCGCGCCGCGTTGGCCGCAGACCCGCGCGTGGAGGGCGGCACTTGAAGGCGGGCTGGGCCGTGGTGGGCGCCTTCGTTCTCGCCGCGCTCGTCCTTGCGGGCGCCGCGGCGCCGCGCGCGCCGAGCGCTTACGTCGCGCCCGTGCCGGCCCAGGAGCGCGCGCAGAACGCGGCCATCCTCGCCGCGCTCGCGGCCGCGGGGATCGAGCGCGCGTGGGTCGACGCGCAGGGCGAGCGCGTTCTCGTCGTCTACGAGCTGCCGGAGGGAATGGCGCTCGACGCCGCCCAGGCGTACGCGCTTGGCGCGGCGGCGGTGGCCGCGCCGCAGGCGGAGCGCCTCCTCGCGCGGACCACCGCGGGCGCCGAGTGGTCCGTCCCGGCAGAGGCGGTGCGCGCGTACCAGGCGGGCGCGACGACGCGCGCGGAGCTGGAGGCGCAGGTCGTGCGCGCCTAGGGGTACTCGACGTCTTCGATCTCGCACACGCAGAACTCGTGCCCGTCCAGATCGCGCAGGACGATCCAGTTGGGCTCGTCATCCCCGTACGGCCAACCCTTCACGCGGGTCGCGCCAAGCGCCTCGAGCCGCTTCGCCTCGCGCTCCATGTCATCCGTGAAGAACTCGAAGTGGAGGCTGTTCACGGCGGGCTTCACACCGTCCTTTGGTTGAAAGCCCAACCGCATTTGTCTCTTCCCCGCTGGGTCTTTGATCGACCAGAACGTGTCGTGGCTCGCCGCGACGACGTAGCCGAGCGCGGCGCACCAGAACTCGGCCGCGCGCTGCATATTCTCCACATCCAGGACCACTCTTGCCGCGAGGAGCCGGGGGCGTTGATCCATGACACTGAACAGCGAGGGCGTTGCATGAGGCTGGCGGCCCGAGCCATGGTTGACTGGGCCGAAATTTTTCTGCGGAAAAATTTTCGGGTCCTCGCTTCGGCAAGGATAGGGGTGACGGGGTGTCTCCTCCCGCGCGCTGGAGCGATCTGTCCTTCCTCCGGCGCCTCTTAGTGCTGTCTCCATTCCTTTTCGCCCGGGCGCTGGTAACGCGTGCGCTCGCGGCACAGTAAGCTTCGGCCCCAATTCCGCGTCCCTTATTCGACCTCGAACTGCACGCCCTGCGCGAGGGGCAGCTTGGAGGTGTAGTTGATCGTGTTCGTCTGGCGGCGCATGTACTGCTTCCAGCTGTCGGAGCCGGACTCACGCCCGCCTCCGGTCTCCTTCTCGCCGCCGAACGCGCCGCCGATCTCCGCGCCGCTCGTGCCGATGTTCACGTTCGCGATGCCGCAATCACTGCCGCCAGGCGACATGAAGAGTTCCGCTTCCAGGGCGTTCGTGGTGAAGATCGAGCTGCTGAGGCCTTGGGGCACGTCGTTGTGGATCTTGATCGCATTCTCGAGCGAGCCCGCGTAGCGCATGACGTACAGGATCGGCGCGAACGTCTCCTGCTTCACGATGTCCGTCTGCCGGGGCATCTCCAGGATCGTCGGCTCGACGTACTGCTTGCCGAGATCGTCGCGGCGCTTCCCACCCACGAGGATCTTGCCGCCCTCCTTCTGCGCGACGGCGATCGCCTCCATCATCTCCGTGACGGCGGACTCCGTGACGAGGGGACCGACG
>DATLCC010000030.1:0-10845 GCA_035526585.1 Thermoplasmatota archaeon
CGCCTCATATCGCGTGCGCCCGAGCTCGTGCAGCGCCTTCTCGGCCTCGCTCTCGGGGTGCACGGGCGCGATGGGGGAGGGGCGCCCCCGGTCGTTGAGCGCGATCATCGTGAGCCAGGCGGTGCCGGTGTGGACGACCTCGCCGGTGTCGAGGTTCTCGGCGCGGATGTCGACCATGACCTCCATCGAGGTTCGGCCGCAGAAGGCGACCGCCGCGTCGAGGGTGAGGCAGTTGCCGACGAAGACGGGCTCGAGGAAGTCCATCCGGTCGAGGCGCGCGGTGACGACGCTGCGGCGCGCGTGCCGGTGCGCGACGATGCCGGCGACCTCGTCGACGACCTTCATGATCACGCCGCCGTGCACGTTCCCGTGCGGGTTCGCGTCGGGCGGCATCATGAGCCTGACCACGGTCGCTCGCGCTTCCTTCATCGGTCGGCTCTGGGGCTGATGCATGGTGAGCCGAACCACGGCGCCCGCATCAAGGTTGTCAGTGTCGCTCTGCGCGAGGGATGCGCGAGCTCGCGACGAGGATCAGAAGCATCCCGAGCACCATCATCCACGTGGCGGCCCACACGAGCGACATGAGCGGAAGTACGCTCACGGAGAAGGTCACCGCATCGATGCCCTCGGGCGCGACCTGCGCTCCGGCCGCGCTGTCGGCGCCCACCCAGCCTTGCGCAGTGTGGAACGCCATCGGGCGCACGTAGACGTCCTCCGCGAGCGCGCGGCGCACGTCGAGCTTCCCCGCATACACCGCGCTCCCTGGTCGCCACTCGAACGCCAGCTCCTCTCGGCCCACGGGCGCGCCGTGCTTCGCGAGCGCGAGCGGCACGGTGAGCGCGTCGAGGCCGCTCGCGCCAGCCTCGGCGCGAGGATCGGCAATGGCGATATCATAGTCGCCCACGGCGACCTGGCCTCCAAGCGGCACGCCGGAGAACACGGCGCGCTCCTGGGCGTACGTGCTCGCGGCGAAGCCGAGGAGCCCGAGCACGAGGGCGAGGTGCACGACGTAGATGCCCGTCTCGCGCAGGCGCACCCACTCGGGCCGACCGGGCGCGAAGGCGCGGCGTTCGCGCAGCAGGAGGACGAGCGCGGCGAGCGCGAGGAGGGAGCCGACGCCGTATCCCGTCGCGAGGGTGGCGCCGAAGGCGCCCACGAGCGCGAGGGGTCGCCCGCGCGCGCGGAAGGCGGCGACGGCGCCGAGGATGCCCAGCGCGGAAAGGGCGATCCCTGCGAGGCCCAGCGCGAGGCTCGCGCCATCCGACAGCACGGCGCCGCGCGCGTAGGTGGGCGGGTTCGACCACATGACGAGCCCGAGGAGGCTCGCGAGGAGGAGGAGCGTGCCGGCGACGCGCAGCCGGCGCGGCGCGCTCGTGCCCTGCACGTGCGCGAGCTTGAGGATGGCGGCGAGCGCGCCGGCGACGCAGAGCGGCGCCGCGAGCGCGAGGACGCGCGCGCCGGGCACGAGGGCGGCGCCTGCGATGCCGAGCGCGAGCGCGCCGCCCGCGAGCGCGAGGGCGCCGCGCTTTCCGAGCGGGGCGAGCGCGAGCATGAGCGTGACGGCGCTCACGATCGGGACGGCGAGGAAGGGGGCGCGGCGATCGAAGGTGTCGCGCTCGGGTCCGTTCACGACCTGCACGTCGAGGAGGAGGACGACGGCGAGGGCGATGGCGAGCAAGGCCACGGCCATCGTCATGAGCGTGCGCAGCGAGACGTCGAGCTTCGCGTGCGCGTCGTCGGCGCGCGCGAAGGCGACGAGGAACGGCGAGGCGAGAAGGACCGCGAGGAGGATGCCGAGGCCCACCGCGAGCGGCGTCGCGCTCGTGGCGAGGAAGAAGAGCGCGCCCCAGAGGTCGCGCGGGGCGAGGAGCGCGGCGCCGGAGAGCACGACGAGCGCCGCGCCGTGCGCGCGTCCGTAGCGTCCGCCCAGGCGGCGCGCGCTCCAGAGTCCGACGCCCAGGAAGAGGAGCGCGCCCAGCAGGGAGAGGAAGAGGCGTGTGGGAAGGTGCGCGTCGAGGATGGCGAGGAGGCGCGCGGGCGCGTCGGGCTCGAAGCGGTCCGTGGGGTCGGTGAAGGCGTGGACGCTGACCCAGAGACCGCTTCGCGTGCCAAACGTCGCGAAGAGTGTGAGGAGGAAGGCGGCGTAGGCGAGGAGCAGGCTGGAGGTGGCGTGGCCGTGGCCTCGCATGCGCTCCTTGCCGGCGTGGAGGAAGGCGGTGAGCGCGAGCCAGGGGAGGAGGTTCGCCGTCTCGACGGGATCCCAGGCCCAGTAGCCGCCGAAGGAGAGGACGTAGTAGGCCCAGAGCGCGCCGAGGCCGAGGCCCAGCGTCGCGAAGAGCCACGCGCGCCGGGCCCAGGGGTACGCGCGGGCGGCCCAGCTCGCGTCTCCGGGCGGGTCCCACAGGCTTGCGAGCGCGTACGCGGCGGGGACGGCCATGAGTCCGTAGCCCATGAACTGGATCGGCGGGTGGATCACCATGAGGGGCGTGAGGAGCACGTCGGCGAGGCCGCGCCCGAGCGGGGCCGCGGCGAGGTCGGCGGCGCTCGTGGGGCGCAGGGTGCCGAAGGCGAGGTCGAGGACGACGAGGGCGCCGCTGAGGACGAGGAGCATCAGGCGCGGCCGCGTCTCGCGCACGAAGAGCAGCGTCGCGGCGATGACCGCGTTCCACAGGAGGACCGTGCCTGCTTCGCCGCCCCAGAGGCCTGCGAGCCGGTACCAGACGGGGTGGTCGGCGCGGCTGTGGTCCCACGCGTCGTGATAGCGCAGCGCGCCCGTGAGGAGGTCGGTGAGGAGGAGGCCCAGCGCCGCGAGCACGAGGGCGGCGTGGAGGCGCACCGCGACCTCGCGCCAGCGCGGCGCCAGCAACGCGACGGCGGCGCTCGCAAGCGCCGCCGCGAGGAGGAGCTCGCCCAGCGTCATGCGTCGCGCCTCCGGAGGACGGCGACGGCGGCGAGCGCGCCCATCGCGAGGCCCGCGTAGAGGAGCCACGAGGGGGCGCGCAGGTACTGGACCTCGCCCGCCGCGAGCGGGCCGGCGACGCCGCGTTGCGTGGCGAGGAGCGCGATCGCCTCGTCGGCCGGCCCGCACGCGTCGCACCACGAGGCGGTGACGTGCTCGACGAGGACGCTTTTTTGAGTCTGCACGACCGGCGCGTCACCGGCGACGGTCCACGTCGCGCTCTGGACGACCTCGCTGCCGTTGCGCGCGATCGCGACGAAGCCCAGCTTCTCGGGGTCCCAGTCGCGCTGCAGATGCACCTCGGAGGCGAGCGTGCGCTCGGTGGTGGGCTCGAACGCGAAGCGTGCGACGTAGGGTCGCGGGCGGCCGGCGAGGTCGACGCCGTGCTCGAAGACGACGACGGAGAGCGTCGCTGGACCGCTCGCGGCGACGCTCACGTGGAGCGCGTCGCCCGTGAGCGCTCCGTCGAGACGCAGCTCGACGCCAGGCGGCGCGCTCTCGCGCGACAGCAGGCGCCGCTGCATCTCGCGGTAGTGCGCGAGCGCGCGCTCGGGCGCGTTCTCGGGGGCGGGGTCCGCGCGCTCGACGCCATCGAACAGGGTCGCCGGAAGGCGCTCTGCGCCCGCGGGGGGCGGGGCGAGGACGCTCGCGAGCGGGTCGGGCTCGCGGCCGCCGGGCGCGTGGTAGACGAGGAACGAGGCTGGGGGGCCCGCGGGCGCGTCCGGGGCTTGCGCGGCGACGAGGGGCGCGAGGAGGAGCACCGCGAGGGGCAGCCAGCGCACGTGGGGCGACCTGGCGCCGCCCGGTTAAGGGTTGACGCAGCGACGCGGAAATATATACTCGGACCCCCGTCGTAAGCATAGAGGGGAAGAAGCCCGTGTCGGTCGAGAGCCGGAAGGTCCAGAAAGTAGGCACGTCGACGCTCAGCGTCTCGCTCCCGAAGGAGTGGGCGGAGCGTCAGCACGTCGAGAAGGGCGACGTCCTCCTCTTCGAGGACCTGCGGGATGGGTCCCTGCGCATCACGCCGAGCGCGCTGGGCACGTCGCGCCTGAAGGAGGCGACGTACGTGATCAACGCCGACATGGCGGTGGACAAGGGGATGCTCGGGCGGATCGTCGTGGGCAACTACGTCATCGGCCACAACCATCTGCTCATCAAGAGCAAGACGCGCATCAAGAGCGAGCATATCCGCGAGGTGCGCGAAGCGGCAGGCAAGCTCACCGGCATGGGCATCATGCTGGAGACGCCCGAGACGATCGAGCTCCAGTGCAGCATCGACGCGGCGCGGTTCCCCATGGAAACGGTGATCAAGCGCCTCTACACGATCGGCGCGACGATGCAGAAGGAGGCGCTCGAAGCGCTCGTGCAGAAGGAGCCGCGCCTCGCCGAGGACGCGCGAGGGCGCGAAGACGAGGCGGACAAGGTCTACTGGCTCGCGCTCCGCCTGCTGCTCACCGCGCAGGTGGATGGGCAGGTCGCCGAGCAGATCGGCATCCACGACCAGCTTCCGATCGTGGGCAACCGTCTCATCTGCAAGAACCTCGAGCACGTCGCGGACTACGCAGACAACATCGCGAAGTCGGTGCTCGACATCCTCGAGCGCGGCGTGGAGGTGGAGGCGCCCCTCGTGAAGAAGCTCCAGCGCGCCAACGAGACGGCGGCGCGCATCGTGGCCGACGGTCTCGCGTGCATCTTCACGCACGACCTGCGCCTCGCGAACAAGGCCATCGAGGCGAAGAGCGAGGTCGAGCGCATCGAGGAGGACATCCTGACGGACATCCTGAAGAAGCACGAGGACCCGGCGCTCGTCGCCTCCCTCAGGGCCGTCGCCTGGAGCGTGCGCAGGATCGCCGAGTACGGAAGCGAGATCGCCGTGATCGGGATCAACCGCTACCTGGAGCGCGAGAGCCAGATCTGCAAGCGCCTCGACGAGGGCGCCCCCTTCGGCTTGAAACGGGCATGATGTAACCATTCGGTTACACGAAGCCGGCCGTCCTCCGGGTCGGACGGCTCCTTGGGAAAAGGCCGCGCCTTCAAGAGCGGAAGGCAGCAGTCCACCCTTCGATGGCGGTCGCCCTCGACGAGATCGCACGGGGACTCGTGACGTTGCTCACGGGCGTGCTCTACGTCGGCGTCGGCCGGGTGATCCTGTCGCGCGACCTCGCGGACGACGCGCGGACGGCGAACCACCTCTTCGCGACCTGGTGGATCGGGCTCGCCATCTTGTACCTCGCGTCCGCCCCCCTCACGATCGCCGGCGCGCTGGGCTTCCGCAGCTACCCCCTGACGCTGGCGTTCATCCAGGCGGCGCTCGTCGCCCTCTGCATCGCCGTCTGGGGGATCCTCGGCTTCCTCCTCTACGTCTACCGGGGGAACCACCGCTGGCTTGTCCCCACCGCGATGTTCTACGGCGCGCTCGCCTTCGGCCTCCTGTTCCTCGTGAGCTGGATGGAGCCGACCGGATTCGAGTCGGGCGTGGGCACCTCGCTCGCCTTCACCCGCAAGCTCGGAGCCTCCGGTTCGGTCCTCATCGGCCTCGCCTTCAGCGTTCCCATCTTCGCGGCCGCCCTTGCGTACGCGTCGCTCCTCTTCCGCGTCACGGAGCGCCTCCCGCGCTACCGCATCGCGATGGTCTCCGGCGCGTTCGCCATCCAGTTCGGGTGGTCCATCGTCCGCAGCGTCACGGGCCTCTCCCGCCGCTTCCCCGACTCGAAGGTCCTCCTCGTGGCGAACCAGGTCCTCGCGATCGCGGTGCCCCTCGTGATCCTCATGGCCTACCGGCCCCCCACGTGGGTCGCAAAGCGGCTCCAGGCCGCGGCTTCGGCCTGAGTAGGCGCGGGGTCACCAACGGGGGCCGAAGGCCCCTCGTGGTCGGGTCCACGGCCCGAAGGGTCCTGGAAAAGGAGGTGTCAGCCCCCGCCGGGTTCCCTTGGTCCGTGCCCGAGGCAAAGCGGGCGCCGGACCCCACGGCGGGGGCCGACGAGGGCGACGAGCCCCCGTGCGGTCGCGCCCCGCAAGGCGCGACCAGACTCTCTGGACTTTGTAACTCGGGTGACAAACATCTCATTTGCGCTGAGAGCCTATCGGGACGCGTGCCCGTTGAGATCCATCGCGCCTCCCGCGCCGACATGCCCGCGATCCTCGACCTCCTGCGCGAGCTCGCGACCTTCGAGAAGCTCCCGCCGCCCGACGGCGCGGCGTACGCGCGCCTCGTGCGCGACCTTGGGCAGCGCTTCGACGTCTTCGTCGCGATGGATGGACCGAAAGCCGTCGCCTACGCCATGTTCTACGAGACCTACAGCAGCTTCGCCGCGAAGCCCCGCCTGTGGCTCGAGGACATGTACGTGACGCCGTCCCACCGCAAGCACGGCATCGGGAAGGCGCTCATGCAGGAGGTCGCGAAGGAGGCGCTGAAGCGCGGGTGCGCGAAGGCGACGTGGGTCGTGCTCGATTGGAACACGGAGGCGATGAAGATGTACGACCGCCTCGGCGGCCAGAAGCAGAACTGGCTCTGGTACGAGATGGACGCCGACGCGGTGAAGAAGCTCGCCGAGGGCGACGTCTGAATCGGCCCGGCGCGCGAGCCCTTCAGCGCCCGATGTAGCCCTTCGACACCGCGAACTCTGCGAAGTCCGCGTGCTCGTCCTTGGGCGGCGACCAGCTCGCGTCGTTCCCGCCGTAGAAGGTCGAGAAGAACACGCCGTCGAGCTTGAGCGTGCTCACGGTGCGGAACTTGAGGCCCGTCTTCTCGTACACCTTCACGCCGTCGTACCACACGCGCACGATGCCGTTCGCCGAGCCCACCAAGTTCAGGACGACCTCCTGCTCGACCGAGTGCCACGTGCCATCCGCCGTGAAGTTCCACGTGCCTCGCCCGAGGCTCGTGCCCCAGGTCTCGCTCGTCGGGAGATACGCGTACACCTCGCCCTTCCCGCCTTCGCGCCACATCATGCGCGTGCTCCAACCGTCGGTGCCATCCGGGATGTTGCCGCCGCTGTTCCCCGCGCCGCCATAGAGGCCGGGGAGCTTCCCGCCGCGCACGAAGTCGAAGCCCACCGGGAAGCGGACCTTGTAGCGCATGTGGAGCGATTCCTGCGGCGAGAAGGGCTTCGCCTTCCACTCGGCGCCGCTGTCGGAGCCGATCGCGCCGTCCGGATAGCGCACTCGCAGGAACGTCGGCACGTCGCCTCCCGCCTCGTGCGTCACCGCGGTGCGCGAGAGCCCCCAGCTCGATCGCACGTTCCACGTCGACGACCACGGCGACGCCGTGAACGGATCCTTCCAGAGCAGGCTCGTCGTCGTGGAGCTCGAGGTCGGGGTCGAGGTCGTTCCGGTGCACGAGGTCGGCGTGCGCGCCGTCCACGTGTAG
This sequence comes from Thermoplasmatota archaeon, assembly GCA_035526585.1. Classification (GTDB taxonomy): domain Archaea; phylum Thermoplasmatota; class SW-10-69-26; order JACQPN01; family JAJPHT01; genus JAJPHT01. The sequence continues at coordinate 7,329 of DATLCC010000030.1, forward strand.
CAGCCCGAATAGGCCGCCGACCCGTCGCTCGCCTTCGCGCGGAACTGCACGATCGAGCCTGCCGGAGCGTGGATGCTCGCGGCCCAGCCGTACGACCTGTGCGCGAGCGCCTGCCACGGGCCCCCGTCCACGCGCGCGTGCACGCTCGCGGGTGCGCTCGAGGCGGAGACCTTCACCTGTACCCACCATTCGCTCCCCGCCGACGGGGAGAAGGACGCGGTGAACGTGCCGGCCGCCGCGAGCGGCGCGACCGCCGCGGGCAGCGCGACGACGAGGGCGAGCGCGGCGCCGAGGGCGCGCAGGGGAAGACGCATGGAGCGTCGAATGGCGCGCCGGACAAGACCGCGTAGGACACGTGCGCATCCGCGCGGGCGCCACGACCGAAACGTTCAGGACCCCTTATCCCGAAAGCCCGCCGCTGCGGGCTTTCTCGACCCGCGCGCGTCCTGCGGGCCGCGCACTATCGAGAAAGCCCGCCGCTGCGGGCTTTCTCGACCAACGCGCCCTCGACGACGCGCGTGAGGAAGCAGTTGCTCTCGGGCACGTTCTCGAACGTGACGCTTGTCTTCAGGCGGTCGAGCGCGGCGATGACGCCCGCGTAGTCGAAGACCGACTCCTCCGAGATCTCGTCGCGGAAGACCGCGGGGATCCCGAGCGCGTTGAGCCCTTCGACGAGCGCCTTCGAATAGATGGGGAAGGCGGGGTGGTGGAAGTGGAGCACCGTCGTGAGCTTCGGCAGCGTGAGCCCCTCGATGCCGGCCGCCTCGATCATGGCGGAGACGTCCGGATAGCGGATCGTGCGCACGAGCTTCTGCACCTTCTGCTCGTTCTCGCGCTTCGCCAGAGCGGGGACGGCGCCGAGGCCGCGGAAGCCCAGGAGGTGGTTGCAGTCCGCCGCCGAGCCGGGCGGGTGGAGGCGGTAGATGAGGCCGTCGTAGGCGTCGGCCTCCTTCTCCTGGTTCGCCCAGAAGAGGGGCTTGAGCTCGTTGAGGAAGCGGGGCTCCTCGAGATATCGTTTCGGCGCGAGGCCACGGGTCCCGCCCGTGATCTGCATGCCTCACATCCCCTTGGGGGCGATCCAGTCGTTCGTCTTGAAGATCTCCGCGAGCTTCGCCTCGTCCTCCTTCTGCGGGAGGACGGACTTGAGATAGTCCGCATACGCCGCGTCGCCGCCGGCGAAGGGCTCGCCGTGCACGGTGAAGCGCTTGCCCTCGTGCTCGCCGATCGCGCGCTTGAACTTCAGCGAGGGCGCGTAGAGCTTCACGCCGTCCTTGGGCGGGACCTTGTTGAGCTGGTCCATGAGCTCGACGCACTCCTTGTAGTAGAGCGTGCGGTTGTAGTCGTTGAGCATCGCCTTGTCGACGACGTCCTCGGTCTCGAGCTCGTTGAAGCGGCACTTGATGCCCCACACGTACGCCCAGTGGGCCGTGCTGCTGCGGTCCTTGCCGAAGAGGTCGTACGCCGTCGGGACCCAGTGGTTGATGTACTTCTGGAGCAGAGGCGTCGGGATCTTTCCCGCCTGCACGACGCGGCGCAGGCCCGTGTGGCCCGTGCCGAGGTGGAAGGCCTCCTCCTTGAGCATCGGGCCCATGCTGCGCGCGAGCGGGGAGAACGCGGAGCGCGAGAGCATCTTCAGCTGATACTTGCCGTCGCGGTCGACGAACTCGGTGAAGACGAAGAAGTCGAGCCAGTGGCGCACGGGCTCGTTGAAGGAGCCGAGCAGCCGTTCGTTGTCCCACGAGCGGCGCTCGAGGAGCTTCTTGGCCTCCACGCGGCCCGTCTCGCCGAAGTGGTTCACGAGAAGGTGCGCCATCTGCCAGCCGTGGCGCATCTCCTCCGCGTTGATGCGCACGAGCGACTTCTGGTCGTAGTCCGAGGGCGCGTTGTTCACGAGCGCGCGCTGCTGCTCGACGGAGGCGAACTCCGTGTCGCCCTGGTAGACGATGAGGTTCAGGAGCGCGTCCTTCACCTGCTGGTTGGGGATCTGGTTGTAGGTCTGCCACTTCGGGCGGCCCTTGAAGTCGCCGAACTCGATGACCGGACTGTCTTCCTCTGAATACTTGGCCTCGAAGGCGAAATCGCCAAGAAGGGTCGTGTCGTAGCCGATGTCCTTCTGCCAGCCGTGGAACTGGTTGATCCAGTCGTCGAAGTTCGCGATGCCGGAGGCCATGAGGGGCCCATTCCAGGGGCTTCCCCTTGAGTCTATCGCCCGAGGGGCGCGCAGCGCCCCGAGCCCTTGTCCTTGCCCTTGCCCTCGACTTCGACCTCGACCCCCCGAGGGCGAAGAAGAGCGCGAGCAAGAGGGCGAGGACGACGACGACGCGACGACGATGACCACGGACGGCGCTCGCGTCCCGCGTCGCCTTGTGAGAGCCGCAGCCTTCTTGCTCCCTCCGCCTATTGCACGCGGCGCATGAGGCTCTTCCTCGCGGCGCTCGTCCTGACGCTCGCCATCCTCCCCGCCACGCTCGCGCTCCCCGAGGCGCACGCGTGCCAGCCGCTGAGCTACTACTGCGCGCTCAACGGCCACTACTACTACGTCTGCGGCACGACGGTGCCGCCGCCCGCGGTGCAGTGCGCGCTCGACACGGTGCGCGACGCACACTGGCCATAGGGGGTCGGCCCGAACGATCGTTGTCTGGGGCGAAATTTTTCTGCGGAAAAATTTCGCGTCCCCCGTTCGGCAAGGATGGGGGTGACGAGGGGAGGCGGGAGGACCGAGGGAAGGCAGCCCTTCGCCCCCGCCTCGGCCCTTCCCTCGTCCTGGTCCTCGTCTTCGTCCTCGTCCAGTCGTCGGCATCCGGGGCACCCCCGTCGCTCCACTCCTTGCCGATGCGAGCATCCCGAAATTTTTCCGCAGAAAAATTTCGGCCCGGACAACTCTGTTGCGGGCCGGGATGGCGCGCCAGCGCGAGCGTCACGGCGTCGAGACCAAGCCCAACGGTTGCTGCTGCGTCACGCAATGGAACGTCCCCATCCCGTGCACGAGGTCGCCCGCGTAGATGGGCACGACGGCGCGCGTGGGGAAGACCTTCTGCAGGATCTTCACCGCGCGCTCGTCGTTCTCGTGGTGGAAGACCGGCAGGAGGACGCAGCGGTTGCCGATGTAGAAGTTCGCGTAGCTCGCGGGAAGGCGTCCCTCGTCGTCCCCGAACCAGCCCGGCATCGGAAGCTCCACGACGGTGAGCGGCGCGCCATCCTGGTCGGTGGACTTCTTCAGCATCGCGAGGTTCTCCGCGAGCGGCTTGTGGTTGAAGTCCTCCACGTCGGGCTCCACCGCCGCGATCACGGTGCGCGGACCCACGAAGCGCGCGATGTCGTCGATGTGCCCGTCCGTGTCGTCCGCTTCGATCCCCTCGCCAAGCCACAGGAAGTGCTTCGCGCCGAGGAACTCCCAGAGCTTCTTCTCGATGTCCGCCTTCGAGAGCCTCGGATTCCGATTCGCGTTCAGCAGGCACTGCGCGCTCGTCATGAGCGTGCCGCGCCCGTTCACCTCGAGCGAACCGCCCTCCATGAC
>DATLCC010000031.1:0-38063 GCA_035526585.1 Thermoplasmatota archaeon
CGTTTTTGCGGCCCCGATGACCACCGTTCCCGCGAGCGCGCCGGCGCCGCGTCTGTCGCTTTTCCAGGAATTCCGCGCGTTCCTCGACAAGTACGGCGTCGTAGGTTTGGCGATCGCGTTCGTGATCGGCGCGGCGCTCACGACCCTGGTGAAGGCCGTGGTCGACGATGTGCTGATGCCGATCGTCGCGCTCATCACGCCTTCGGGTGGATGGGAGGACGCGAAGTTCACGTACCCGGCGCTTCCCGACGGATGGGACCGCCCGAAGCAGGGGCTTCCGCCGCACACGCTGGAGATCTCGTGGGGCCATCTCCTGGGTACGATCATCAATTTCGTGATCATCGCGCTCTTCGTGTTCGTCGTCGCGAAGTATCTCCTGCGCCAGCAGGAGATCAAGAAGATCTGACGCGGGCGCCAACGGCGCCCGCGGGGGAGAAAAAGGCGACCACACGAGACTTGCTTGTGGTTTGGGGAGGCATTTGGGAGGCTGTCGGCTCCAAGCGGAGGCTTGGAGGATGACGTCCCGCGTGGTCGCCAAGACAGCGGGATGCGACGCGCGTCTTAAGGGTGATGGATGGAACGTGCGAGCGTCTCGCGTTCGCTTGCGTGAGTGACATTCGCACGGGTCTGAGATGTACGTGTCCGCCTTTTCACTGTGCCCGGAGAACCACGAAGCTCACGAGGCGCACGAAGTCGCCCTTTCGTGGGCTTCGTGCGCTCGTGGTTCCGTTCGGCGCGTCACGGCTTTCGGCGTGCGAGTTCGAGGAGCCGAAAACCTGGTCCAGTGGGCACCGCGAAGAAGAGTCTCTTCCTGACCCCGTGCGCAAGCCGAACGAAGCCCGCGACCTCGGGCCACGCGACGCGCCGCTCGGCGGGCAGCGCGTGCACGAGATACGGCGCGTGCTCCTCGTCGGGCGCGCCGGTGTAGATGCGGAAGTGCGTGCCGAACTTGAAGCCGGTCTTGACGACAAGGCCGCGTCGACGGAGGTCGCCGTACAGGGCGAGCCTCAGGGGAAAGTCCGGTTCGAGGGCGCTCGCGCGCTCTCGGAGGAGGGCCTCGCCCACGATCGTCCTCCCGTCCGCGGAGAGCACGGTCAGCTTCCCTGCCTCCGCCAGATACACGGCTTCCGGGAAGGAGAGCTGGTGGCCGATGCCGACGTCGCGTCCGAAGTATCCGTCCGCGAAGAGCGCCTTCCCCTGGTCGGGGTCGGAGACGACGACGCGGTCGTCCAGGAGGTGCGCGTCGCTCGCGTGGTGCGGGAGCGTGGGCGCGTCGGCGGAGAGGGAGGGTTCGCGGGCGTCGAAATACGTGAGATCGCCTTCCTCGTCCACGAGCGCGACGAGGAGGAGCTTCTGGTGCTTCTTTGCTCGGTCGATCTCCGCGAGGAGCGCGGGCCCGTCGAGCGCGCCCCGCTCGGACGCGCAGCGCACGAGGTGCGTGCTCGGGCTCCGCCCGGGGACGGCGCCGCGCGCGTAGACGTTGTAAACGCCCGTCGTGACTGGCGTGACGTCGTGTCGCTGATGGACGGGATCGGTGAGGTTCGAGGGCTTCACGACGAAGGTGCGGTCGCGCAGGTCGCGGTAGACGATGTAACGGATCTCGAAGTCGTGCTCCGCCGCGCTCGCGTGGCGAAGCAGGCTCGCGACGTCGTGGTCGCGGACGGAGAGGCGGCGGTTCTCCAGAAGGTAGAGCGCCTCGATAAGGTCGAGCTGCAGCGAGCCGCCGCTCTGGGGGACGCCGAAGAACCCCTTGTTGTAGAGCGCGTTCGCCTCCTTCTCGTCGGCGACGAGGACGCGGTCCTTCTGCAGCGTCCCGGCCGGAGGCACGCGCTCGCCAAGCCGGCCCGTGGCCAAAAAGGCATCTCAAGGGCCCGACACGAGGTGATCGTCGTAGGCGCCCGGGAGCACGAAGGGCAAGAACGCGAGCGCGTAGAAGAACATCGACGCCCATGCGCTCCACGCGGCCGCCGTGATGCCCACCGCGGTGAAAGCAAGGCCGATGCCGATGCGCATCGTCATGTCGCGGACCGCCTCGGGCGGCGTCCCGACGCGCACGAGGTGCGGGTGGCGCGTCGCCCAGGCCCATTGCGCGAGGCCTGTGGCGCCGATGAGGCCGACGTTCGCGCCGTAGATCGCTGTGGGCAGCCCCGCGCCAAGGTAGCGTCCAAGGAGAGACGTCGTGAACGGCAACAGCACGACGAGCGTCAGGCCCACGAAGTTGATCCAGACGAGCGGCCGGTCGAGGCGGGTGATGAAGTTCATCTGCTGCGCGTGCCCGAGCCAGAACGTCGCGATGACCGCAGCCGTGACGAGGAACGTGAAAAGGGCCTGCCTCTGCGCGAGCAGCATCGCGGGCAGCTCCTCGAGGGGCTTCCCTGCCTCCGGGACCACGATGTCGAAGATCAGCACCGTGAGCACGAAGCCCGTGATGCCGTCGACGACGTTCTCCAGGCGCTCCTTCGTGAGGCCGGCGCTGCTGTTCCTTCGTCGCGCGAACACACGATCACAGCTTTCGCTCGATGTACTCCACGACGCTTTCGAACACCGCGCGCCCATCGCCCTGCGAGTCCGCGGTGTGCTTCGTGTCGCGCGTCCAGTCGGGGTGCTGGTAGCGGTGGAAGACGCGCTCCGGGTGCGGCATCATGCCGAACACGGTGCCCATCTCGTTCGTGATGCCTGCGATCCCGTCCATCGAGCCCGAAGGGCTCCACGGGTAGCCGGCCTTGCCGCCTTCGGGGTTCGTGTACGTGAACACGACCTGGTCGTTGTCCCAGAGCGCGCGAAGCGCCTTCTCCTGCTCCTCGGAGGGCACCATGAGCTTGCCTTCCGCGTGCGCGCTCGGGATCAGCCGCACTTCGCCGCGCGGGATCTTGCGCGTGAAGACGCACTTGCCGCGGCTCTCCTGCTTGAGGAGCGTCGGGCGGCACTCGAAGAGCGCGCTGTCGTTGCGGTTGAGCACCGCATCCGGGAAGAGGGGCAGCTTGGCGCCGCGCCCCGGGAGAAGGCCCAGCTCCACGAGGATCTGGAAGCCGTTGCACATCCCGCCGATCGGCTTCTCTGCCGCCACGAACTCCTCGATGTCCTTGGGGATCGCGGCCTTCATGCGCGCGGCGTAGATCGCGCCGGCGCGGATGTAGTCGCCCGCGCTGAAACCGCCGGGGAGCATCAGGAGGTGATAGTCCGAGAGGACGCGCTTCTCCTCCGCGGGCAGATCCTTCTTCACGAGCTGGTTGAGGTGGACGAGCTCGGGCTTCGTGCCGAGCGCCTCGAAGGCGTCGTACATCTCCTGCTCGTTGTTCGTGCCTTCGATGCGGAGGACCGCGACCTTGATATCACGTCGGTAGACCATTCACGCCATCCTCCTGTGGAAGGCTTCCGTGTGCTCTTTGCGCGCGTCTGCCACGCGGGCAGAGCAGAGCGCCTTCGGGCCGTCTTTGACGACGATGCTGTCGCCGCCGACGACGCCGATGCGCTGGCAGGGGATGCCGAGCGCGCGCATGTGCCCCTCGAAGGCGACGGCATCGCGGGCTTCGACGACCCATCGCGTGTTGGACTCGCTGAAGAGCTTCACGTCGCTCGGGAAGTTCCCGAGGCCGCGCAGGTCGACGCTCGCGCCGACGTCGCCGCCCATGCACATCTCGGCGAGTGTCACGGCGAGGCCGCCCAGGCTCACGTCGTGGCAGGCGGCGACGATCCCCTTCTCGATCGCGGTGACGACGCCTTCCGCGTACTTCTTCGTCTTCACGATGTCGACCGAGGGCACCTGCGTGCTCTCGCCGGCCGCGATCGCGAAGTAGTGGCTGCCGCCCATCTCGTCGCGCAGCTCACCCACGTGGTAGAGCGCGTGACCTTCCTGCTTGAGGTCGGTCGTCACGCACTTGCGGATGTCGTTCACGATGCCGACGCCCAGAAGGGTCGGCGTGACCGGGATCGGGGTGTAGGCGGATTCGTTGTACATCGAGACGTTCCCCGAGATGAAGGGCACGCGCAGCGCGCGGGCGCCGTCGCCCAGCGCCATCGCGGCCTTCTCGATGCGGCCCATCTGGAGCGGCTTCTGGGGGTTCGGGAGGTTCAGGTTGTCCGCGATGCTGTCCAGGCGCGCGCCGACGGAGGCGAGGTTGCGGACCAGCTCGTCGATGCCCGAGAGCGTGCCCCGGTACGGGTCGATGTCGGTCATGTGAGGATTGATATCGCACGTGACGGCGAGGCCCTTCCAGGAATCCTTGACGGGCTTGAGGACGGCCGCATCACCGTGGTTCGCGAACCCGACCTTGCCTTGAAGGGGCTTCACGACGGTCGCGGCGCGCACCTCGTGATCGTACTGCCGGATGACGCTCTCGCGCGAGCAGACGTTCTCGTGCCCCAGCATCTGGAGAAGAAATTGCGTGAAGTCCTCGCGCGGCGCGGGGCGTTTCGTGGTCGTGCCGGCGACCTCGGCGAACTCCATCGGACGGTGGTACACGGGGCCGCCGTAGAGGAACTCGCTGTCCATGTCGAAGCAGAGGAAGCCGTTGTACATCACCTTCACGCGCTTCTCGGGGATCGCGGTGCCGACGACGCGCGCTTCGACGTCCCACTTCCCGGCGACGTCGAGCACGTGCTCGACGTTCTCGGGGAGGCAGGTCACCATCATGCGCTCCTGGGATTCCGACACCCAGATCTCCCACGGCTTCATGTTCGATGCCTTGAGGTGGACCTGGTCGAGGTGGATCTCGGCGCCCACTCCGCCGTCAAGCGCCATCTCGCCCGCTACACAACTTAGCCCTCCGCCACCGAGATCCTTCATCCCTGTGAGCAGGCGCCTCTCGTTGAGCTCCAGAGAGGCGTGGATGAGGGGCTCTTTGGTGATGGGATCTCCGAGCTGGACCGCAGAGCGGCCCGACTCGTCGGCGTCCGCGGCGAGGTCCGCGCTCGCGAAGGTGACGCCGTGGATGCCGTCGCGTCCGGTCTTGCCGCCCAGGAGGACGTACACGTCGCCGACGTTCCCGACGCGCGAGTGGATCAGGTGCTCCTTCTTCATGATGCCAAGGCACCCCACGTTCACGAGGCAGTTGGTCAGGAACTTGGGGTGGAAGTGGATGCTGCCCGACACGGTCGGGATCCCGATGCGGTTGCCGTAATCCCGGATGCCCGCGACGACGCCTCCGAAGAGGTACTTCGGGTGCTTCGTGCCCGCGGGGAGCGACGCGTACGGCGTGTCGAGCGGCCCGAAGAAGAGCGGGTCGATGAGCGCGATGGGCTGGGCGCCCATGCAGACGACGTCGCGCACGACGCCGCCGATGCCGGTCGCGGCGCCGCCGTAAGGCTCGATCGCGCTCGGGTGGTTGTGGCTCTCGATCTTGGCGACGTACGCCCACTCGCCGTCGAAATGCATGACGCCCGCGTCTTCGCGCGCGATGAGGCGGTCCTCGTGGATGCCGTAGACGTGGCGCTTGAGGACCGGCTTGCTGCTCTTGTAGCAGCAGTGCTCCGACCAGGCCTGGCCGAGCGCCTCGAGCTCGATGTCGCGCGGGTTCCGGTTCTGCGCCGCGAAATACGAGGCGACGCGCCTCATCTCGTCGGCGGAGAGGCCGATGCCCATCGTCTTCGCGATCTCGGCGAGCTCGTCGTCCGAGGCGTCCTTGAGCACGACCTCGTAGATCTCGGGCGTCTTCTGGACGAGGACGCTGCGCTTCTCCAACGCTCCGGGCATTTTGGCTCACGCCCGGACGACGGTGACCTTCGGGATGTGGATGACGGGGTTCACGAGGAGGCGCTTGCACATCTCGTCGACCTGGGCCTTGGCGTCCGTCTCGGTCGTCGCGTCGAGGTCGACGCTGAACGCATGGACCGACTTGACGCTCTTCACGCCCTTGAACCCGAGGAGCTCCAGCGCCTTCTTCGTGTTCGCTCCCTCGGGGTCGGCGACGCCAGGCTTGAGCTCGATCCGGACTTCCGCGCGGTACATCAGGACACCTTGGCGCTGCTACTCGCGCCACCTCCATCAACGCTCCCCGGGGGCTTACCTTTCGTGACCCCGCCCGCCCGCCGGCCCGCCTCAGCCGGCCGCCGGCGGTCCAGGCGACCGCCGGGCCGGTCGGAAACGATGAAGAGAGGCCTCCGCCCATGCGGCGCCGCTTGCCTTCCTTCCTCGTGGTGGATGACAGCCCCACGATCCGGATGGTGGTCGTGGCGGCGCTGAAGGCAGCGCACGAGGGCACGAACATCCAGGTGGCGGAGGCCGCGACCGAGACCGAAGCGCTCGACCGCTTCATGGGCGGCAGCTACGACATGGTCTTCCTGGACATGATGCTCACGAAGGACAAGAGCGCGCTCGATCTCGTGCGCGCGGTCCTCACCGCGAAGCCGGACGCCAAGATCGTCGTGACGACGGGCCTCGACCGCGAGAATCCCGAGGTCATCGAAGCGATCAGCCTCGGCGCGTTCGCCTACCTGCGCAAGCCCGTGCGCGCGGCGGACGTGCGCTCGGTGATCGAGGACGCCGCCGCCGAGGCCGGCCGCGTCGGGCGCATCCGGTGATGGAGCCTACGGGGGCGGCGGTTTCCACGCGGCGAGCTCCGCGGCGACGAGCTGCCACTCGCGCGCGAGCGCCGCATAGCGCGCCTCGGCGTGGGGAGGCATCTCCTTCTCCGACTCGCGCTCGAGGTCGCGGCAGAGCTGCGAGAGCGCGTTCGCGCCGAAGGTGCCGCTCGTCGACTTCAGAGAATGCGCCCCGCGGTTGAAGGTGCGCCGGTCCTTCGTCGCGAGCGACGCGCGCATCTCCTCGAGGATGCGAGGCGCCTCGCCCAGGAGCGTCTCGATCAGGTCCTTCGTGACCGCGGGGTCGCTCCCGAGGTCCACGTGGAGCTTCTCCAGGACCGCAGGATCGACGGCTCCCATCGTGGACGTGGATGCGGACTCCTCTCGGAAGAAGGTGATGGCCTACGGGTGGGAACGGCCATCATCATGGGAGGAGGTGGCCCCATCCGGGGTTCGGGGGGCACGCGCCGGCGGCGTCGTGGAAGGCGAGCGGGCTGTTGACGTAGCACTGGTGGAACTCGCCGTTCTCGACGTCGTCGTACCAGAACTCGTTCCAGGCGACCGAGTTGTCCACGTTCACTTCGCGGAAGCCTCCGGCGCCGCCGTTGTAGCATTGCTCGCTGCCGCGCGCGACGGGGACGCCCCCCACGACGAGGGCGGTCGAGTGGTATTCGAAGCCGTCGGCCGCGCAGTCGCCGCCGTTCTCCTCGACGACGCAGGCGGCCGCGACGCATGTCGTGTCGGCCGCGGCGGTGGCGGCGAAGAAGGGCGCGACGAGGAGCGCGAGGACGGGGAGCGGGCGCATGGGGATGCGCAGGCGCGTCGGCGTGCATGACTGCTCTCGTGAGTGTCTATTCCATCTCCGGAGGCTTCGGTGTCCTTCGGAAGCTCCGGCCCCTCGTTCGTACGATGCGACACGACGGAAGCGCCGCGCCGAAAGGGAATGCCGCCTGCGGGCGTCATTCCCATTCGATCGTTCCCGGCGGCTTGTGGCTCACGTCATACACGACGCGCGTCACGTGCTGGCCGAGCGCGTTCGTGATCCGCACGCTGATCCGCTCGAGGAGTGGGTGCGGGAGCGGGAAGTACGTCGCGCTCATCGCGTCGAGCGAGTCGACGGCGCGCACGACGATGGTCTCGCCATAGTGCCGGATGTCTCCGTGGACCCCCACCGATCGAACGGGCAGCAACGCCGCGAAGTACTGCCACGGGCGCTCGGGGATCTCGCCGGATCTCGCGGCATTGTCGATCTCCTCCTCGACGATGGCGCACGCCTCGCGCACGATCTGCGTGCGCTCCGGCGTCGCTTCGCCGAGCACGCGCACGGCGAGGCCAGGGCCGGGGAACGGCTGGCGCTCCGCGACGGGGATGTGCAGGTGGCGCGCGAGCTTGCGCACCTCGTCCTTGTACAGGTCGCGCAGCGGCTCGCAGAGCACGAGCTTCATGTCCTTGGGGAGGCCGCCCACGTTGTGGTGCGACTTGATCGTGTCGCGCACGCCGCCGCCGGACTCGATCCAGTCGGGGGCGATCGTGCCCTGGACGAGGACGTCGCTCGAGATCTTCTTGGACTCGCGCTCGAAGACGCGGATGAACTTCTCGCCGATGACCTTGCGCTTCGCTTCGGGCTCCGTCACGCCCTTCATCGCCGCGTAGAACTCCGCGGACGCGTCGACGAAGTGCAGGTTGATGTCGAGGCCCGAGAGGAGCTGCTTGATCTGCGCGGGCTCGTCCTTGCGCATGTAGCCCGTGTCGACGAAGACGGACGTGAGGCGCTTGCCGATCGCCTTCCCTACGAGCACCGCCGCCGTCGTCGAGTCGACGCCGCCCGAGCAGGCGATCATCGCGGTCTTGCCCTCGGGCACCTGCTTGCGGATGAGCTCGATCTGCTCGGCGACGAACTTCTCGGGGTTGAACATCGGCGCGCCCTCTACGGGGTTCGCGACGGAGGGGCCCCCCTTTCAAGGTTTGGCCCCTTGTCCTTGTCTTCACCCTTGTCCTTGTCCAGAAGCCGGGCCGAGGACAAGACATGGACGAGGACAAGGGGCGCCGGCGTCAGCCGGGGCAAGCAGTATGCGTCCGCGGCGACATCGGCAGAGCATGAGCGCCTACGAGGCGATCCGGCGCCCGCATCTCGACGGCTCGGTGTTCGCGCCGGCGCTGGGACTGCACCTGCACGTCGGGCTGCGCGGCGGGAAGCTTGCCCGCGTGGGGATCAGCCACGACGCGCACGAGGGGCCCTCCCTGCCGGAGGCCCGGCCGATCCTGGATCGCCTGCGCGGGCACGCGGAAACGGGCCACGATAGCTTTCGCGACGTCGACCTCCATCTCGCACACGTGACGGACTTCGAGCGCGAAGTCCTCACGACGCTCGTGCGCGAGGTCGGCCCCGGCGAGGTGTGCACGTACGGCGACCTCGCGCGCATGGTGGGGAAGGGGCCGGAGACCGCGCGCGCGATCGGCGGCGCGATGGCGAGGAACCCGATCCCCATCGTCGTGCCGTGCCACCGGGTACTTCCAGCCGGCGGACGCGTGGGAAACTACTCGGGCGAAGGCGGGTGGGAGACGAAGATGGCGCTCCTTCGCATTGAAGGCGCGCGCGGCGTCTGGCAGCAGAAGACGCTGTGATGTAGCGCGCCTTGTTGTTCACCGTTGTCGCATTCGGGATAGGGATGGAGGTCGGGATCGGTGAAGGACGAGCTTATGGCGCCTTCGCCTATCACGACCCCCATCCCTATCCCGAGAGCTTCTTGGGTCGGTCAAGGCGCGACGTATCGCTCCAGACCTGTCCCATTCCGCACGTACAGCGCGATCCCGAGCACCTCCGGGTACTCGAAGGATCCGCCGAGCACGTTCTTCTCGAACTCCACGCGCCATGCGAGCGTCGGCGTGAAGAGGAACTTGTAGTTGAGATCCCGCACGCGCGTGAAGTTCTCGTACGAGGCGCTTCCGGCGGCGCCCTGGATCGCCATCACCTGCACGTCGTCGGGGATCGGCTGGCTTGGGTCGATGAGCTTCAGGCGCACGTTGTCGGGCGCGACGGCCGCAGGGTACGCGATGGTCTCGCTCATGCCGACGATCGTGCCTTCCGGGAGCGTCGCGAGCGCCTGCGCGGCGTCCTCGCCGGGGAACGCGGTCGAAGCGCCAGGCGCTGCGGACATCAGGAGGATGAGCGACATCGCGACGACGCGGCGCGCGGGAGAGGGCGTCGCGAGGGCGATGAGGAGGCCGTAGCCGATGAACGCGTACCAGGCGGTGAACGCCCAGCCCCCCAGCACGAGGAGCCCCGCTGCGACGAGCGCCATCCTTCGCTCCACGAGCGGCTGGCGCTTGCGCACGTAGCGCCGTTGGGTGCCGGCTGTCGCGCGGCGCTCCGCGACCTCGTACTGGGACTGGCGCGCGAAGAGCGACAGGACGATCGCGACGCCCGCGAGGATCGTGAGCGCGACGAAGCGGCCCAGCGTCTCGGTCGCGGTGAGCGGGTTGAACAGCAGCACGACGAGGTAGACGCCCACCGCGAGCCAGTACCACGTCTCGTGGTGGCGCCGCACGCGCTCGCCCTGCGCCTCCGGCTCGTCGTCGAAGCGCCAGAACGGCAGGAGCGCCCACACGAAGGGGACGACCGCGGGCGTGAGATAGCGGATGTTGTCGAAGTCGACGAAGGTGCGCGACTCGGTGAAGAAGAAGCTGGTGGTGAACACTGCGCCCGCCAGAAGCGGCAGGAGCACCGCGAGCCAGATCGCGTCCGTTCGCTCCGTGCGCGCGGCCTTCAGCGCCTGCGGCAGGCGCAGCGAGAGCGGGAGCGCGATCACGAACAGGAAGAGGGCGACGAAGGCGATCTTCAGGGGGAACGCGATCGCCCAGCAGTGCGGCCCCACGCTGTGGATCCCGACGATGTGCGCGCAGTCCGCCTGCATCACTCCGTAGCGGAGCGGGTCGATGATCCCGAGGCCTAGGCCTCCGACGCGCTCGCTGCGCGTGAAGGCGAGGTACGCCATCGCGGCGATGCCCACGAGCGCGACCGTCACGTCCATCGAGCTGCGCAGGATACGCCGCCACCCGCGCGTGTAGAGGCGCCAGCCTGCGAGCGCGAGCACGCCTGCGCCCACGAGCGGCAGCCCGACGTTCGCCTTGCCCAGATACGCGAGGAAGGCGAACCCGCCCGCGACGGGAAGCCAGATCGGTCGTTCGAGCGACTTCACGAAGGCCCACACGGTGAGCGCGACCATGAGGCCCAGCAGGCTCTCGGACATGCCGCGCGCGTCGCTCACGTAGAACGCGGGCGACGCCGCGACGATCGCCGCGGCCGCGAACGCTCGCGGACGGTCGAAGAGGTCGCGCGTCGCGATGAAGACGCCCGCGACGAGAAGCGCCGCGGCGACGTCGGCCGCGAGGACGAGCGTCGCGTACGAGGGGCCGAAGAGCTTCACGAAGGGCGAGACGAAGATCGGGTAGAGCGGCGGCCAGTAGCCCGAATACTCGGGCGCCGCCGGGTCGCTCCATGGGATGAGGAACGTCCCCGTGTCGCCAAACGAGCGAGCGAGCATCAGGTACCACGCGCTGTCCCAGATGAAGCTGGGCGCGAGGACGAACGTGGCGCGCACGAGCGCCGCGAGGACGAGGACGAGGACGCAGCCCCACTCGAAGCGTGAGAGCTTCGTTCGCAGCCTGGCCTCGTGCGCGCTCGTCATGATCGCGCCTCCCACGCTTTCACAGGCGCGAGGAGGCGGGCGGCTGCGAACGCGCGATCCATGTGCGAGATGGCGCTCTCGGAGGCCGCGCTCTCCCTCGCTGCCCCCGCGAACCGGAGGGACTTGCGGAAGGAGAGGGCCCTCCGCGCGCGCTCCTCGGTGTGCATGCGGCTCATGCGAGGACGTCCTCCAGTCGCGTCGTGCCAAGCGGCAGGCCTTCCTTGAGCACCGCACGCAGGAACGCGCTGTTCCGCTTCTGCCGGAACTTCCGCGCCGTGTAGGTGATGACCTCGACGCGCGAGGGGATTGCCTCGTGCGCGGCCTCCAACACGCGGGCGCCCGCGTCTTCGGCCCCCGCCTCGTCGCGTGCGATGAGGAGCACGTCGACGTCGCTCTCCTGCGTCGCGTCCCCGCGGATGGTGCTCCCGTAGAGATAGCATGCGACGCCGGTGGGAAGCGCCTGCTCGATCGCCCCGCGCAGCATCGCGATCGCGCCGGACTCGAGCTCGAAGATGCGGCGCAGCGACGGGATGAGCTTCAGGTCGTCGCGCAGCTTGACCGCGTGCGTCCGGCCGATGCGGCGGAAGTCCATCACACCTGCGTCGCGTAGCTGCCGGATGGCGAGGTTGATCGTGTTCGGGCTCATGCCGACCGCGTGCGCGAGCTCCCGCTCGGTCCAGACGCGCCCTGGGTCCTCGCAGAGCTCGCGCAGGATGCGGACGCGCGCCCGGCTGCCAAAAAGCGAGTCGAGCCAACGGTCCGGATGCATGTCCTATTGTTAGGACGTGTGTCCTACGATGAAGGTTCCGGTCTCGGGCGCGATCCGAGAGAACCCTTATGGCCCCCCGGGTTTCGTGCGCAGCGTGGCCCGTCCCGATCAGACCCTCTATCCGCCCGAGCGGATCCCTCCGGGCCAGTTCGTGACGGAGAAGTTCCCCGTCCTCCACGCAGGCAAGGTCCCCCGGTTCGACCCGCAGACGTGGGACTTCCAGGTCTACGGCGCGGTCGAGAACAAGATCAAGCTCGACTACGCGGCCCTGCGCGCGAAGCCCGCGACGGAGATCGACGTGGACATCCACTGCGTGACGACGTGGAGCAAGCTCGACACGACGTGGGTGGGCTGGGCGACGCGCGACCTCATCGAGGAGGTGCGTCCGCATCCGGATGCCAAGTACGTGGTGGCCGAGTGCGAGGAGTCGTACACGGCGAACGTGCTGCGCTCCGACCTCGAGAAGCCCAACGTCATGGTCGCGTACAAGTTCGGCGGGCGCGACCTCACGCCCGAGCACGGCTTCCCGCTGCGCCTCCTCGTGCCCCACCGCTACTTCTGGAAGAGCGCGAAGTGGGTCCGCGCGCTCCGCTTCGTCACCGGGGACGAGCCCGGCTTCTGGGAGACTCGTGGATATCACAACAACGCGGATTATTGGGGCGAGGAGCGCTACTCGCACGAGGGCGACCAGACCCTGCGCGCGACCGCGGCGCAGGGCGAGCCCGCCTCTCCCGGCCCCAAGGGCGCGCTGCAGGCGCGGCGCGTTTCGTGAGGAACACGTTCCTTCGCGTCTTCGTGCTTTCCTGAGGATGCGTCAGCCAGGCATCGCCGACGCCGCGCGCGCCCAGATGAGGTTGAAGCAGTAGAGCGCGTAGATCGGCCCGAAGATCGCGAGCGAGACGAGCCCCGCCGCGCTCGCCAGGCCCTTGTAGCTCTTGCCTTTCCCCAGATGCCGGAGCGCGATGCCGGCGGCGATGCGCACCGGGAGCGCGAAGAGGAGGCTCGCGATCCCCCAGGGCGCGAGCTCGAGCCCCGCGAGGACGCCGATGTGCGGCAGCGTCGCGGGGCTCACACCTTCGGCCTTCGCGACGGTGAGCGCGCTCGTGCCGAAGGTCGTGGCGAAGCTACGGTCCCAGAGCGCGAGCGAGAGGAGGAGCACGAGGACCCAGAGCGCGGCGGCGCCCAGACGGACGGACCAGACGGTCTTCGCCGCGGGCGGCCGCTTCACGAACGACCACACGATGGCACCAAGCGCGAGGATCCACAGGACGAGGCTCGCGATCGGGAAGATCCAGACCGTGATCGGCGCGTCGACGGCGAACCCTTCCCGGCCAAGCGCCACGGTGGGCTCGCCGGAGACGCGCAGGTCGCCCTCCTTCCACGCGACGCTGAGGTCGTCTCCGCGCACGATGTTGAACTGGCCCACGGCGAACGGCTCCGCGCCCCAGCGCGACTCGAGCGGGCTCGGGTCCGTGGTCGTGCCGTCGCCCGGGATGAGGATGAGCGCGCCGTTGAGGAGGCCCGACATCTGGTCGAGGAGCGCGAGAGGGCCCTGCTGCCCTGCGAAGCTCTGCGGCTGCTCGCTGAACTCCTGCGACGTGCTGTCGAGGAGCGCGACGGTCTCCGCGAAGCGATCGTCGGCCGCGGGCGAGACGTCGAGCGCGAGGTCGGCCGCGGCGCCCGCGCCGCCTGCGACGATCGTCGCACCGAGGCGGCCCGCGAAGGCGCCGTTCGCGCGAAGCACGACGCTCGTCGCTTCGGGGTCGCGCGCGTCGTGCGACTGGGCGTTCACGTGGCGCGCGTTCCAGTCCGGGAGCGGCTGGCCGCGCGCGTCCCGCACGGTGAGCGTCGCGTCGAGAGGCGTGAGCTCGATCTCGCCCCCCGACCATGAGACGTCGCCCCCGAGGGCTTCCCCGGCGAGGAGGAAGCCCGCCTGGGGCGCGTTGTCCTTCGTGGGGAAGGGCGCCTGCGGAAGCGCGAGCCCGATCCCGTACGGCGCGCCGGCGCCCACGGTGAGCGCGCCCGTGTCCCAGCGCGCGAGAAGGGCGCCGCTCGAGATCTCGACGGTCGCGCCCTCGACGAGCGTGGGGATCGCGGAGACCTCCCCCTTCTCGACGATCGTCAGGTGCGGGATGTGCGCGAGGGCCGTGGTCGTGCTGCCGCCCACGAGGAGGCCGCCGGTGAGCGAGCCGCCAAAGCCCAGTTCGCCCGCGGCGACGATGATGGGGGGCGCGTCCGCGTCGTACGTGATGGAGAGGTCGTGCACGTCGGTGGAGAAGGCGCCGGCGGCCGGGACGGCGAGGAGCGTGAGGAGCATCCAGGCAAGCGACCAGCGGAGCACGCTCCCAGACTGGCCGCTGGGCGCATTTCAACCTATGGTCGTCGGCGTCCCCCGGCTGTAGGCGGACTCGCGCGTCACGTGCAGGAGCCAGACCAGGGGGTCCGGCCGGCGGGAGGCCTGGAGGATCTCGACCGTGCGGCGGCCCAGTTGCGCGACGTTGTGCTTCGCCCACGGCGCGGGCGCGAAGCGCGCGAACTCGGGCTCGCTCGCGGCGCGCGCGCCCCAGGCCGCGCCTTCCGCGCGCCAGTGCGAGGACCAGGCCGAGAGGTCGCGCGCGATGTCGCAGCCCACGCCTCCCGCGCGCAGCGCCTCGATGCGCAGACCGCGCGCGAGCGCGTCCGCGAGCTGCGGCGCGGCGTCCGCGTTGCGCGGGCCCGCGACATGCGCGCGCGCGGCCGACGCAGGAAGCGCGTCCGCGCCCTCGCTGCGGCTGCGGGTCGCCACGCGCGTCGCAGGCGCGAAGAAGTTCTGCGGATGGAGGAAGCGCCCGTCCCAGGCGGCGAGATAGCGGCGCGCCGCGCGCTGCAGGGCGCCCTCGCCGCGCGGCACGAGTGGCACGAGGACCGCGGCGACGCGCGCATCGTGGAAGAGCTCCTCCAGCCGCTCGCGCGTGCCGGGGAGGAGCTCCTCTCCGGGGGCGAGCGCGAGGTGCACGTCGGTCGCGATGCGCAACGCGCGGTTAGCCCTTCTGTTCCGCAGAGGAAGCCACGGAGGACCACGCAGATGTGGTGAGGTCGTCTCCGTGGCCCTCCGTGGTTTCGTCGGGCGTAGGCTTCATCAGCACAAGCTGTGTCGGGCGGTTGTGCGACGAGGACTGGAGCGCTACGCGCCCGAGGAGGGGTTCGATCCCGGCCCGCACGCGCGCGACAAGATCGCCCAGCTCGTCGTCCGCAAGGCAGGCGTCTTTCCTGGCGACTGGGTGCTCGACGTGCAGACCGGCACGGGGCTTCTTGGCGTGAACCTCGCGCGGGCCCTCAAGCGCGTAAGGGTCGTCGCCACCGACGACGACCGCGAGGCGCTGGAGCGCGCGCGGGAGAACGCGCAGGCCGAGGGCTGCATGGACAGGCTGCGGCTCGTGCAGTGCCTGCCGGACGCGCTGCCGTTCAAGGACGAGTTCTCCTACTACAGCACGGTGGGCTTCGCGCTCGCCGCCGAAGAGGAGCCGCTCGACGTGCTCGACGAGCTCCACCGCACCACCGGCTTCTACGGCAAGGTCTACGCGGCGGCGTTGGATCTGCGCAAGTCGCGCGCGAAGAAGCAGCGCGGAGTGAAGGCGTGGGTGTTCGACGACGAGACGCTCGCCGAGCTTCGCGCGATCGGCTTCGGGAAGGTGCAGATGCAGCAGGTCGCGGTGCTGCAGGACGGAGGAAGGCTCATGCTCGTGACCACGAAGCGGTTCGACCCCGAGGAAGAGGACGACGAGGAAGACGAGGAAGAGGAGGACATCGAATGACCGACTGGACCTCCGAGTTCCCTGGGCTCAGCCACGGGACCTACCTCAACAGCTGCGCGCACGGCCTCCTCGCGCGCCGCGTGCGCGCCGCCCTCGACGCGCACCTCGACGTTTGGCAGGACGCGCCCGACTGGGACGTCTTCGCCCACACGATCGAGCGCGCGCGGCGCTCCTTCGCGCGGCTCATCGGCGCGCGCCCCGAGGAGATCGCGCTGCAGGCGAACGCGTCCACGGGCTTCTCGTCAGTGATGTCGGCCTTCCGCCACGGGCGCATCGCGACGCTCGACATCGATTTCCCCACCGCCGGCTCCGTCGCGCAGCGCCAGGCGGCGCGCGGGATGCAGCATGAGCAACTGCGACTCGGCCCGATGCCGAAGGCCGCCCATTGGGCGCCGCATGTGAAGGGTGCGGCCCTCGCGAGCATCCCGGCCGTCGCAAGCTTCACGGGCTACAGGCTCGACGTCGCGGAGTTCGCCCGCGAGGCGCATGCGCGCGACGTGCCGCTCATGGTCGACGCGTTCCAGGCCGCGGGCACGTACCCGATCGACGTGAAGCGCTCGGACGTGGACTTCCTCGTGACGGGCGTCTACAAGTGGCTCCTCGCGCCCGTGGGGCTCGCGTTCCTCTACGTCCGCCCCGACCACCACGCGCTCGTCCCGACGGTGGGCGGCTGGTACGGGCTGCAGGAGCCCTACTCGTTCGATCCGCTCGGGGAGATCGCGCGCGATGCGCGACGCTTCGAGTACGGCGGGCCCAGCATCATCGGCTGCGCCGCCGCAGCTGCGAGCCTCGATCTGATCCACGAGGTCGGGCTCGCTTCCATCGAGCGCACGAACGGCGCGCTCGTGGAGCGCATCATGGAGAAGGCGCGCGAGCGCAAGTTCGAGATCTTGACGCCCGCGGATCCGCGGGAGCGCGCCAGTATCGTCACATTCCGAGTGCCCGACCTCGAGCGCGCGCTCGCGGCGTGCGCGCGCGGTAATGTCGTCGTGAACCCGCGCCTCGGAGGCATCCGCGTCTCGCCGCACTTCTACAACCGCGCGGCGGACGTGGATCGCCTGTTCGACGTGCTGGACGCGGCATGATCAGCGGCCCGCGCCGGTGACGAGGGGGAAGAGGTCCGCGCGGAACGCGAAGCCCGCAGGGAGACCATCCTTGTCCTCGACGAGCACGAGCGCGTTCGCGCCGAGCTTCGCGGCGATCGCGCTGATGTCGTCCTCCTGCGTCACGCGCACCAGGGGCTCCAGCGCGAGCGTGCCGATCGGTGCGAGGAGCGCGCGCTCGACCTCGCCCAGCGACAGCGCGCTCGCGACCATCGCGTCCGTGAGCACGCCCACGTAGTCGTCGCCGCGTGCGTTGAGGACCGGGAGCGCGGGGTGGCCGTGCGTGCCCATGACCTCGATCGCGCGCTCGACCGGGTCCATCGGCCGCAGCTCGCGCAGCGCGACGCGACCCGCGATCCGCTCGACGAGGAGCGCGACGGGATCCGCGGCGGTGGTGCGCGCGCGGAGCACGTGCACGTAGCGGCGGATCTTCTCGTAGCTCATCTCGCCCTTGCCCTGCTCGAAGCGCGAGAGCTGGCCCGCGTCGACGCCGATGGCCTTCGCCATGGCCTTCTGGCTCATGAGCGCCTCCCGTAGGCGCGCGAGGGCGGGGGGAGACGGGAACTCGGCGGGGCCGTCCGAGGGCATATTGACGAATAGTCAATCGGGTTGAAGAAATTGTTCATGTCCTGGAGCCCCATCTACGACGCATGACGCTCCCGCGCTCTGCCATCACCGTCCTCGGCCTCCTCGCCACCCGCGGACCCCTCACCCACAAGGACATCGTCACCGCGGCGCCCATCCCGCCGCGCACCGTCCGCTTCGCGCTCACGCGCCTCCTCGCCGAAGGCCGGGTCCTGGAACGCCCGAGCTTGCGCGACAGCCGCCAATCGTACTACCTGCTCCCCACGGGAGACGTCGCGACGGAGGCGAGCCTGGCCTTCGCGTAAGCCTCCCCGGTCGTGCCTGCCGGGAACAGATCCTCCCTTCTTGCTGGGGCGGCTCCTCCGTGCTGCCTCGGTTTTTGTCCAACCCTTTCCCCCCGGCGAACGCTATCTGCCCTCGTCCTTTTGCAGCAAGAGATCGCTTTCGGGATGGGGATAGGGGCGGGGGTGGGCGGAGGAGCTTGCGAGCCTTTTTGACGCGACCCCTGGCTCGGGGCGGCCATGAAGCTCGAGGAGCGCCTGGCGCTCGTCCGGGAAGTCGGCGAAGAGATCGTCACCGAGGACGAGCTGCGCGCCCTTCTCGAAGCGAAGCCCCATCCGGTGTGCTACGACGGCTTCGAGCCCAGCGGCCGGATCCACATCGCGCAAGGGATCCTGCGCGCGATCAACGTCAACAAGATGACGAAGGCCGGCTGCACGTTCAAGATGTTCGTCGCCGACTGGCACGCGTGGGCCAACAACAAGATGGGCGGCGACCTCGAGAAGATCCAGACCGTCGGCCATTACTTCGTCGAGGTCTGGCGCGCCGCGGGCATGGACCTCGACCACGTGGAGTTCGTGTGGGCGAGCGAGTTCGTGACGGACGAGGCGTACTGGAAGAAGGTCATGAATGTCGCGCGCGACTCGTCCCTCGACCGCGTGCTGAGGACCACCCAGATCATGGGCCGCTCCGACAAGGACAAGCTCTCCGCGAGCCAGATCCTGTATCCCTGCATGCAGGCCGCGGACATCTTCCACCTGAAGGCCGATATCACGCAGCTCGGCATGGACCAGCGCAAGGTGAACATGCTCGCGCGCGAGGTCGGGCCGAAGCTGGGCTTCTGGAAGCCGGTCGTCGTGTCGCACCACATGCTCATGGGGCTGCAGGCGCCGCCGACGGGCGAGATGGACGCGACGGAGCGCGCGACGGCGATGAAGATGTCGAAGTCGAACCCCGACAGCGCTATTTTCATGACGGACGCACCGGCGGACGTGGAGCGCAAGATCAAGAAGGCGTTCTGCCCCGAGAAGCAGGTCGAGGACAACCCGATCCTCGAGTACTTCCGCTACATCGTCTTCCAGCGCCACTGGACCAGCCCGAAAACGGGAAAGGTCGGCGAGAGCCCTATCACGATCGAGCGCCCCGAGAAGTTCGGGGGCAACTCGACGTACGCGACGTATGCCGAGTTCGCTGCCGCATTCGCGGAAGGGAAGGTGCACCCGATGGACGCCAAGAAGGCGTGCGCGAAGTACGTCAACGAGATCCTAGCGCCCGTGCGCGAGCACTTTGAGCGCGACGAGATGGCAAGGAAGCTCAAGGAACAGGTCGATTCCTGGCAAGTCACGCGCTGATGCGAAACGTTCATTGGAGCGCCACTTTCCGCGCGCGCTTTTTCGACGCGAGCGCAGCGAGCGCCCGAAGGGCGAGGGCCGGAGGACGCGGCCGCCGCAGCGGACGCGTCCGGAGTGCCCGAGTCGAAAAAGGGTGCGAGTGGGTCGACTCCTGGCAAGTGACGCGATAGGTTCGACACGTTCATTGGATCGCACTTTCCGGGCGCGCTTTTTCGACGCGAGCGGAGCGAGCGCCCGAAGGGCGAGGGCCGGAGGACGCGTCCGCCGCAGCGGACGCGTCTGCCCGAGTCGAAAAAGGGTGCGAGTAAGTGGACTCGTGGCAAGTGACACGTTGACCGCGGCGACACGTTCCATGTAGCTCATTTTCCCCGCGCGGACCCGCGAAACCCTCTGCGTTCGCGGGTTCGCGGTGTTCGGGCTGAGGCGCACCAGACGACCGGCACGCTCAAACCCAATGGGTCGGGAGGAAGACCCAGATGCTGGACCATATCCGGGAGGACCTCGAGCGTCAGGTCGCTCGCCTGCTCGAAGAGGCGGAGAAGCCGATGCGCGTGGAGGAGATCCTCCCTCACCTGGACGCCGTCATGCCGGACCCGAACGACGTCGCGGACGTGCTCCAGGACCTCACGGCGAAGAAGGCGGTCGAGCGTGAAGGCAGCTTCTACCACCGGTCTACGCCTGTGCCGATCGAGCATCTGTTCCCGCTCACGGCTCACCGCGAGGCCGCCCACGTCATCGTGGAGATCATCCGCGACCTCGACGCGAGGAACGGCGATGGCGCGCGCTTCCCCGTCGTCATGAAGATCGCCGAGAAGCGCGGCATCCCCGCAGACCGAGTGCTCGACGTCGTCGCCGTCTTGCGCAACGCCGGCGAGGCGTATTCCGTCGGCGGGGACCGCATCCGGCTCGCGAAACCGTGACGCGTGGCGCCTTGTCGGTGCGTACGCACAACGTTGATACACGGTTCGAACTACTTCTTGGCATGCGTTCCTGCCTCGTCGTCGATGATAGCGCCACCGTGCGCCGCACCATCGCCGCCGCGATCCGCGCCGCCCGGAAAGGCGTGCAAGAGGTGCACGAGGCCGAGGATCCCGCAGCGGCGCTCGCGCTCTTCGAGTCGCAGAAGCCCGACGTCGTCTTCCTCGACATGATGCTCGCGGGCGACGACCCGCACGCGCCGGACGATCAGCCCGCGCGTGGCCTCGGCGTGCTGCGCTCGATGCTCGCGCTGCGCCCCGATCTTCCGGTCGTCGTCGTCACGGGCCTCGCGAACTCGCAGCCCGACGTGGTGGACGCGATCAGCCTCGGCGCGGTGGCGGCGCTGCGCAAACCCGTGAAGCCCGAGGAGGTGAAGTACGTGCTCGACGCGATCGAGCCGGACGCTTCGCGCATGGACTACTTCGCGTGAGTCTCCGGATCGGAAGCGACGCCATGCGCGAAGCAGCTCATCCTGAAGCGCGCCGCGCGAGCGTCAGCGCCACTTGGAGTAGCGGTCGATGAGCGTGTTGATGGCGTCGCGCTCCTGCTTGGTGATGACGTTCTCCGCGAGCTTCGCCGTGACCCAGTCCTTGGCTTCCAGCGTGGATTGGCGCGAGCCTTTCGAGAAGATGGTGGCGGCGAACGCAGCGACCTGCTCGGGCGGGAGCGAGCTGTGGGCGAGCACGTCCTTCAGGTCGTACCTGAAGTGGCCCTCGCGACGCAGGTCGAGCATGCGCTTGCGCTCGGTGCCCTGCTGGGGCGCGCGGTCGTAGCCGCCTCCGCCCGCCCCGCGGTGGCCGAAATTCGCCATCTGGTCCCCGAGTGTGGTGCCGGAGTTCATAAGAGTTTGGGACTTGTGCCGGCCTGCGCGCGGGGATGCGCATGAAGCCCGAGATCCGCACGATCGGTTTCGATGATAGCCCGCACACGCGCGCGGACGGCCGCGTGCCCGTCGTCGGCGTGCACATGCGCGGCGCCCAGCGCGTAGAAGCCATCCTCTCCACGGATGTGCTGCGCGATGGCGACGATGCCACGAACCGCGTGGCGCGCTGCGTCGCCGAGTCGGGGCTGCGCGGGCTCAGGGCCATCCTGCTCGATGGCGCGAGCTTCGCGGGCTTCAACGTCGTCGACCTCGACGGTCTCTTCGCCGAGACCGGCATCCCGTGCCTGGCGTTCACGAAGGGGATCCCCGACGTCGACGCGATGCGCGCGGCGCTGCGGAACGTGCCGAACTCCGAAGGAAAATGGGCGCTCCTCGAGCGGCGCCGGCGCTTCGTCATTCCCACCGCAACGACTCCCCTCACGGTGAGTTTCGCGGGCATGGCTGACCAGGAGGCGGCGGAGATCCTCGCGCTCACCACCGCGCGCGGGCACACGCCGGAGCCGCTGCGGCTCGCGCACATGATCGCGGTGCACGTGCGGTGATCGGGGGGCAGCGTTCCTCCGTCACTTGATGTTCCGCGCGAACCCCGTCTCGCCCACCGCGTTCTTGAGCTGCGTGATCACCGTCACGGGGGTAGGGTCCACGCCGCGCAGCGCCGCAAGGTAGACGGAGACCGCGTCGCCGACGAGAGAGGCCGTGAGGAGCTTCTCCGGCACGCTCTCGCCGCGCGCCTCGTGCTGCACGATCCGACCTCCGCGCTGCTGGATGACCTTCCCGGTGAACTCGAAGCGCGCCTTCGCCTGCGCGTGCTCGTCGTGATAGCGCAGGAAGACCGCGGTGAAACGGTCGAGGTCGTCGTCGCCGGCCCAGCCGACGATCTCATTGTGGTTCATCTCGGGCATGACGCCCCACCAGGAGACGACCTTCGAGTTCTCGTTGAGCTGGTTCGAGAAGCGGCGCGCGGTGGGCGTGAGGAGCCCGGCCGCGTACACGCCGACGACGGTGTCCTGGACGGCGAGGGCCGTGCGCTTCGCCTCGTTCTTCGAGGCAGGGACGTCCGGCGCGACGTCGATCACGGCCTCGCGCAGGGTGCGCGCGGTGCGCTTGAGCGTGGCCTCGGCGCCCGGGAGGAGGCCGAGCTTCTCGAAGAAGAGCGCCGCCATGCCGAAGCTCGCGGGGAGCGCCGCGCGCGGCTGGAGGCCGGGAGGGATCCGGGCGAAGGGCGCGTGATAGCTTTTCGCGAGCTCTTCGAGGCGCGCTCCCGTGGACATCGCCGCGAGCATCGCGCCCGCTTTCTTCGCCTCCGCGAAGGCGGCGAGCGTCTCCTCGGTGTTGCCCGAGTACGAAAAGGCGACGACGAGCGTGTCCTTGTCCACCCACTTGGGAAGCTCGTAGGCGCGCGAGACGAGGACGGGCACCTTGCCCTCCGCGTCGAGCCATGCCTGCAGGTAGTCTCCCGTGATGGCGCTGCCGCCCATGCCGACGACGAGGATGCGCGACGGGGCGCGCGGCAGCGTGGCGGCGGCAGGCGGCGCGTGGAGCGCGGCCTCGACCATGTCGGGGTAGCTGCGGACGCGCCCCAGCATGTCCTCCGCGTCCGCGGCGCGCACCTTCTCCTCGGAGATGTCCAGCATCGGCGCATCAGCCGCCCGCCTCAGGATAAGGTTTCGGACTACGCGCGCACCTTTATCGGCGACCGGGCGCTCGCAAGCGAGTGCCCGGTCGTTTGACCCTCGGGTTGTACAACAGCTACGATCCGCGCCGCTTCAGCGAGGCCCACCGGCGCGCCCTCGTGCGCGCGGCGCCGCTCGCGCTCGCGTACGGCGCGAACCTCGCGACGTTCGGCTTCCCGTTCGAGGACCTGGCGGCGCACGGCGGCCGGACGGCGGAGAACCGGGGCCGCGGCGCCGACGAGAAGCGCGGCCAGGGCGAGGCGCCCGAGCTGCGCACGCCCGCCGAGATCGCCGACTACCTGGCCCAGACGACGAGCGTCGCCGGCGCCAAGGGCCAGGCCGAGGGCGATATCAGCCACTTCGTGCAGCTCGCGAAGGCCGGGCGCTTCTCTGTCTTCGAATATCCGAAGAAGGGGTTCCCGCCCCAGCTCGGGACGGTCGTGCTCACGACCGAGCGCGCCGAGTGCCCGAAGGACGCGAGCGCACGCAGTGTCGCGCGCGAGCTCGTGGACGGCAAAAGCCAGCTCCTCGTGTTCGGCCTCGGCCCGCAGGGCACGCCGGCGGAGGTGCGCGCGATGGCCGCGTGGGAGCTCGATATCACGAGCGGGAAAGGGATCGGCCTCGAGACGGCGACCGCCATGGGCGCCGTGGTGGCGGCGATCGCCGCGCACGTCGAGATGCTGGGGGCGCGCTGATGCCCCACGAGGTGCGCAACGCGCACGGATACGTCTCGCCCGCGCTCACGGTGGACGCGGTGCTCCTGAAGGGGCACGAGGTCATGCTGATCCGCCGCGCGCGCGATCCGTTCAAGGGCTCGTGGGCGCTCCCAGGCGGCTTCGTGGAGGTGGGGGAGCGGGTGGAGGATGCGGCGCGGCGCGAGCTCCTTGAGGAGACCGGGCTTCGCGGCGACATCGTGGACCTGCTGGGCGTCTGGAGCGACGCGAAGCGCGACCCGCGGGGGCACACCGTGAGCGTCGTCTTCGTCTGCAAGATCGGAGGGATCGTCATCGGGATCGATGATGACAGGGCGCGGCACGCAGGACGCGCCGGCATCGTCGATCCCAGAGCGGGGGACGACGCCGCCGAAGCCAAGTGGTTCGCGCTCGACAAGCTTCCCGCGCTCGCGTTCGACCACGCGGACATCCTCGCCGCCGCGCGCGCCTGGCTCACGATGCCGGGGCACTTCGAGAAGCTCGGGGACACCGATCTCGGACGATGCGCATGATCCCGGAAGAGGTCCTCGCGGGCGTGCGGCTCTTCAACGAGCGCCGCTTCTTCGACGCGCACGAGGCGTGGGAGGACCACTGGGGGAAGGGCGCGTCCGGAGAACGCGCGGCGACGCTGGGGCTCATCAAGGCCGCCGTCGCGCTCCATCATCTGGAGGCGCAGAACCCTGCCGGCTTCGCGTGGCAGGCCGCCGAGGCCGTGAAGCACTTGCGTGCGCAGAGCGCCGTATGGCCCGACCTTCGCCTCGACGCGCTGGCGGAGGAGCTGGAGAGCCTCGCGGCGCAGGTGCGCTTCCATGGAGCACCGCGCGAGCCCTTCGTGCCGCCGACCCTTCCCGCGTTGTAACAGCCTCACAATAAGGCCTATATAGGCTCATTCGGTCCCCAACGACCATGCGTGCCCTCGCCATCCTTCTCGCCTCCCTCGTAGCCTTCGGCGGTCTCGCCGGCTGCGTCGGGAACAAGGACGAGCCCGAGACCAAGCTCGAGGATGGTAAGACCCCAGGCGCCGTCACGGGCGGCACCGGCGGCGTCGGCGCCCAGGTGAGCGTCCTCGCGCCGCTCGCGACGAGCCTCACCCTCGGCGCGCCGGCGTGGGTCCAGAGCGGCACGGACGCGGCCGTCACGATGAGCGCGCCCGCGAACGGCAAGGGCGCACTCACGTACACGTGGGCGACCGGCGCGCTCATGGGCACCGCGGCCGTCACGGCCGTGCCGGCGGACACGGGTTCGAAGGCGCCCGCCGACTACATCCAGCCCGGCGCGTCCAAGTCCATCACGTTCACCGCGGCGGGCATCTACAACATGCACTGCCACCCGCACCCGTTCATGCGCCACAACGTGACCGTCATCGACGGCTACGCGGGACCGCAGAACGTGGAGGTGCTCATCGCGGATGGCGGGCCGCAGAGCGAGTACCGCTTCGTCCCCGAGAACATCGTTGTCGGCGTCGGCACGAAGGTCACGTACAAGAACGTCGGCCAGCAGCCGCACAGCTCGACCACGCTCACCCCGCAGTCGCCGCCCCTCAAGGCCGCGCCCCTGAAGGCGGCGAACGGCACGCTCAAGCTCGAAGGCAACGGCTGGATCAACGTGGTCGGCGTCGTCCAGGACGGCGAGGGCCGCCTCGGCATCGTGAACAAGAGCGTCTACGTGACGTCCACGCTCCCCGTCTTCGCGACGCAGACCCTCCCCTTCGAGTTCGAGTATGGCGCCTCCGGCGTCCCCGAGCCCGTCGCCCCCGTGGGCGAGAGCGCGGCCATCATGCTCCTGTACCCGGCGAAGATCACGCTCAACTGGAGCTTCGCGGACGCCGCGGGTGGCGCCGGCGCGCCTCAGAACCTCGCCCAGATCGAGATCCATTTCACGAAGGACGGGGAGACGCAGGACGCGATCACCGCCACGCCCGACCCTGAAGGGACGCAGGACGGCAAGGTCGTCGCGGGCGCGTACACGCTCAAGGTCATCCCGCTCCAGGGCGTCAAGATCACGGGCACGGTCGTGATCGACGCCGTCTACGAGCTCGTCCCGCCCGCGCCCACGATGCCGGGCGCGTTCGACGAGAGCAAGCCGCACGTCCACTAAGACGAGGCTTAGGCCGAGGACGCCGCGTCGTCGTCGGTCGGCCTCGTCCTCGTTCTCGCCCTCGTTCTCCCTGGGCCTCAGCGGCCTCAGCCTAAGCCTAGGCCTTCGTCGTGACCGCAACGGCCTTTCACGCCGAGCGCCCTCGCCGCATCGATGGCGAACGATGTCGCCCTGCGCATCGCGGCCGTCTGCTTCGCGTTCACAGGGCTCGGCTTCGGCATTCCGGGGATCCTCGGCATCCGCAGCCTCGCGGCGGGGCACGGGGTGCTGACGTTCATGGGGTTCCCCACGTACGGCGGCGGCGTCTTCGAGCGGTCGGGCATCCGGTCCACGGTCCCTCTCCTCGCCGCGTTCGTCGTCGTGTGCATCCTCGAGGTCGTCGCCGCATGGGCGATCTGGAACGGGCAGCGCTGGGGCGCGATCCTCGGGGTCGCCCTGCTGCCGGTCGGCGCCGTGTTCTGGGTCGGGTTCTCGCTACCGATCCCGCCTTTGTTGGCCGCCGTGCGGACGGTCCTGCTTTTCGCGCGCTGGGATCGGCTCTCGTGATGTCCGGACGACGGATGCCAAAGTCCCGAAGGCTCATCGGCGTCCTCGGTCGCGACTGCGAAGGCTTTTGAAGCAAAGCCCGGCTCGCACGCCCATGTTCTGCCCGAACGACAAGGTCATGCTGAAGCCCGTCTCGGGCGTCATGACCTGCCCCAAGTGCGGCTGGTCGCGGAAGCAAGTCGTCGGCGAGAACGTCGTGAAGACGAAGTCCGTCGACGACATCAGCAAGTCCGTCATGGCCGACGCGACGCAGAAGATGGACCTGCTTCCCACGACCAACGAATACGCGTGCGAGAAGTGCGGCAACGGGACGGCGTACTATTTCATGCGACAGACGCGCTCGGCGGATGAAGCGACCACTCGGTTCCTGGAATGCACGAAATGTGGCTACAAGTGGCGCGAGTACAGGTAGTCCGTCTCCGCGCCGTTCTCAGCCTCAGCATAGAACGCGATGCACGCGATGACGCGATGGATGCGTCACTCCCCCATCGCGTTCATCGCGCGTTCTGTACGGCGAGTGGCGGGCGCGAAACGGTCAGCACCCCTTCAGCCCGACCTCGAGCCACCATCCCCCGTCGGCCTCCTGCGCCTCGCCCACCACGACGTCCACCCGGCGCCGGAAGAAACCCCCGTCCACCGCGAGCGTCCGTGTGCCCGCAAGGTCGGTCCCCGCGTCCACGAACCGGCCCAGGAGGTCCTTGTCCGGCGCTGCCACGATGAAGCCGCGGAAGCCCTGCGCGAGCGCGAAGGGCCCGTCATCCCGGCGCGCCTCCTGGGCGGGCGCTCCGGGGCGCGCGAGCGGCGAGCCCAGCGAGGCCGCCTGAGCCTCCAGCACGAAATCCGGCACGAGGGCGCGCGGGTCGAGCGCGAGTGACACCTGCGCACCCTCGTGACGCAGCCGCGCCAGCGCGCCCGCGTCCTCCAGCGCACCCTGCCACGAGAGCGCGACGGCGCCCGTACTCGCCATACGCCCCCATGCACTCCACTGGAAGAAAGGGTTCCGGCTGGGCGTAGGACTTTAACCAGGACACTCATTGGCAGCGTATCCCTCGGGGAATCTCATGCTCCACGCGCGCTGCAAGGCGGAAGTCCTCAAGACGCTCATCGACGCGACCTCCACGCTCGTCGACGAGGTGAAGGTGCGCGTCGAGCCGGAAGGCCTGAGCCTCAAGGCCGTCGACCCCGCGCACGTCGCGATGGTCGAGCTCACCCTCAAGGCCGCGGCCTTCCAGGAGTACAAGGCCGATAGCATGGAGATGGGTCTCGACCTCGAGAAGTTCAAGGAGGTCCTCAAGCTCGCGAGCGGCGACGACGAGGTCGAGATGGACTTCGACCCCGCGGGCCACCGGCTCGTCATGAAGATCGGGAACGTCACGCGCCGCATGTCGCTCGTCGACACGAGCGGGATGAGCGACCCGAAGGTCCCCAAGCTCGAGCTTCCCGCGAAGGTCGTCATCCTCCCCGCGGAGCTGGAGCGCGGCATTCGCGCCTCCGAAGCGATCGCGGACCACGTGGCCCTCGTCGCCGACAAGGACACCTTCGAGCTCCTCGCCGAGGGCGACACGGACCAGGTCCACCTGCGCCTCGACAAGAGCATGCTCGCCGAGCTCAAGGTCACCGAGCGCAGCAAGTCGCTCTTCAGCCTCGACTACTTCGCCAACATGGTGAAGGCCGCGAAGGGCTCCGGCGGCATCCAGCTCCACATCGGGAACGACTACCCGGTGCGCATCGAGTTCGACCTCGCCGGTGGCAATGGGCACGTCACGTACTTGCTCGCGCCGCGCATCGAAAGCTGATCCCGCGTTCGTCGCGGACCAGGCTTTTCGCTTCTTGGTATTCACAATCGAAACCACGGAGGATCACGGAGACACGGAGGGTCTTCTCTCCGTGGCCCTCCGTGGTTTCGTCCTCGACCTCGCGTCAGCGATATCGTTCTTCCTTGGCGCGCATCGCGTCGCGCCCCATCTTCCCCCACTTGCGCGCCTGCTCGCGGCTCGCGCGCGCATCGGCGCGAAGCGCCGCGCTCGCGGCTTCGCGCTTCAGCTTCTCCCACGCGGCAAAGCGCTCCGGCGCCACCTGGCCGCGCACGGCGCAGCCTGGCTCATTCGCGTGCTTGCAGTCGGAGAATTTGCAGCCCGCCGCGAGCGCCTCGATGTCCGAAAAGACCTCGCTGACGCCTTCGCCCGCGTCCCAGACGCCAAGCTCCCGCACGCCGGGCGTGTCGAGGAGCACGCCGCCGCCTGGGAGCGCCAACAGATGGCGCGCGGTCGTCGTGTGGCGACCTTTGCGGTCCGACGCTCGCACCTCGCTCGTCGCCAGCGCATCCACTCCGAGAAGCGCGTTCACGAGGCTCGACTTGCCGACCCCCGAGGGGCCCACGAACGCCGCCGTGACGCCCGCGGGCACGAGCGCGCGCAGCGCCTCCAGGCCCGCGCCGGTGGCGGCGCTCGTCGTCACGACCTCGACGCCCGGCGGCGCCGCGCCTGAGCCTTCGGGCGCGCCGAGGTCGGCCTTGTTGAGCACGAGCACCGGGCGCGCCCCTGCGCTCGCCGCCATCACGAGATAGCGTTCGATCCGGCGCACATTCAGCGCGCCATCGAGCGACGCGACGATGAAGAGCACGTCCACGTTCGCGGCGACGACCTGCGCGCTCCCTTCTTCACCCGCCGCTGCGCGCGCGATGACGCCGCGCCGCGGGAGCAGCGCGCGGATCGTCGCGGGCTCCGCAGCGAAGCGAGGCGCGGACGGGTCCGTAGCCGCGTCGGGCGGGGCGACGTCGAGCGCGACCCAGTCGCCCACCGCGGGGGCGCGTTCGCGGAGGTGGCCTGGCAGGCGCGCGAAGGTGCTCGGCGCGTCTGCGGACGCGTCGGCACCTCCGGGCGCGTCGGCTCCGCGGGCGTGGACGACGAGGTAGCCCGTCTTGTCCTGCCGCGCGACGCGGCCGGGGGCTAGGTGACGGGTACCTAGCCCTTCCCAGTGTGCCTGCAGCTCGGGGGTCCAGCCCCACTGTCTGAGATCCATGTGTGTCGACTCCAGGTGAACGTGATCGAAAAAGCACGCGCGCTGGCGCGCGTGGGGTCGTGGGCCGCGCGGGCGCGGCGGTCACCAGGTGGCCATGACGGCCGGGCTGGTGGTCGGGGCAAGGAACTGCATCAAGGGACCACCTCTGCCGCGTGATCCGCCGACGGTTCGCATGAATGTTTGGACAGAAAAAGCAGAAGGCGGAAGCGGACGTGGAAGCGGAAAAGGAACCGGGCCCCTGTCCGCCCCGCTTCCGGCTTCCGCTTCCTCTTCCTCTTCCGGTTGCCGGCAGGAGGCGTCGTCCGCCTCAGTAGCGCGTCGTGCGGCGCGTGTGGTCACGGCGCGACGTGCGGTCCGCGCCCCAGCGGCGCTGGAGGAGCCCGCCCACGAGGCCGCCCGAGAGGCCGCCCGCGAGCGTGTTGGCGAGGAGCCAGAGGAGGCCGGCGCCCGTGAAGAGGTACGGGATCGTGTTGCCCCAGCCGGGAGCGACGCCGTAGGGGAGCGTCACGCCGGAGAGGTCGAGGTTCGCCGCGCCGGCGCCAAGCGCGAAGCCGACGCCCGCGAGGAGGAGCATCACGATCGGGCCCACGAAGCCTCCGATCGCACCGGCGGAGGCGCCAAGGCCTGCGTCACGCGAGGCGTGTCCGGCCCACGAGCCGAGGCCCAGCGCAAGGACAGGGGCCGCCATGAATGGCAGTAGTCCGACGAGGATGGACGGGAGGGCGGCCGCGCCGGCGGCGATGTCGTTGCCGTCGAGGCCGCCGTTGTTGTTCCCGTCGCGCGCTGCTTCCGCGGCGTTGTCGAGGGCGAACGCGGCGGCGAAGCCGAGGACACCCAGGACGAGCCCGAGGATCGCGAAGATGCCGATCGTGCCCATCACACCTTCGCGCAGCCCGAAGCGGAACGGGCCTGCGGTGACTTCGCGCGTCATGGTGTCCGTCGTCCGCGGGCGGCGGCGGTCATCGTGCGTCGTCGTGCCGTAGGTCGGGTCCACCGGTGACGGTGTCGTGGCGTAGCCCGGCGCGTACGGGTCGTACGCCTGGCTGGTCGGATAGGTCGGGGTGGTCGGGTACGTGGGGTCTGTCGGTGACGTCATGGTGGCGACGTGCGCGGCTCGGTCAAAGCCCGTTCTGGCCCGATCTTAGCTCGTCGGCACTTCGACGGTGAGGACGATATCATAGAGGCCGGGCTGGCGGTTCGTCGCGTGCGCGATGTCGCTCGTCGACACCTGCAACGCGAGCGTGTGGCCCTCGGGGATGATGTAGCTCACGCCCACGAGGTCGACGTCCGCGCGGCTCACGCTGAAGGGCGACACCGGCACGCGGAACGCCTGCGTCTGTCCGTCGAGCACCGTGCCGTCCGTCGCGTCGACGAGGCGGAAGAAGAGGAACGCTTCCGTGCCGATGCCGGAGACCTCGAGGTGCACGTGGCCGATGCCGTTCGCGGTGAGGGGGCCCTGCGCGATGGGCACGAGCTGGCTCGTGACGGTCTGGTCCTGCACCGGCGCGTCCGGCGTCTGGGCGCCCACTCCGCCCGCGCTTACGGCGAAGCCGCCGCCGCCCGTCGGGGCCGGCGTGGAGGCGAGCGTGATCGTGGCGCTCGCGCTCTTCCAGTCCGCGTTCACGGGGGGCCACTGCGAGGCCGTGTGCCACGCGCCGTCGTTGGTCTGCCACTCGACGTTGTCCGTGTGGCCGAGGTCGCGGTTCGACAGGTAGTGACCCAGCCAGTCCAATACGGCCTCGTTCACGTGCGCGTTGTCCGCGACGTAGGGGCAGCCCGCGTGACCGCCGCAGTAGAGGAGGAGACTGGCGTCCACTCCGCGCGCGCGGAGGCCCTCGTAGTTGGCGACGGCCTCGTTCGGGTTGAAGAGCGTGTCCGGAAGACCCTGCGTGATGAGCGCGGGCGCGCGGATGCTCTCCATCCACGCGACAGCCGAGCGCTCGCGGAGCCCTTCCTGGGCTTCAGGCGTGAGCGAGTTCGTGGCGTGCGCCTCGGCCCACCATGTCGGGAGGTTCAGGTCGTAGCTGCGCGGCTCGGGGCCGCCGGCGTTCTGCAGGCCGCCGGTCGTGCCCGTCGCGACGCCGGCGCCAAAGAGCGCCTCGACCCAGAGGAGCTTGGGGACGCCGTTGGGGTCCAGGCTCTGGCGCAGGTCGTTCCAGGTGATATCAGGCGTGATCGCGTCGATGCGCGGGTCGAAGGCCGCGGTGAGGAGCTGGATGCCGCCCGCGTAGCTGCCGCCCGTCATGCCGACCCGCGGATCGCCCGCGTCGTCCTGCAGGATGGCGTCGTTCGCCGCGAGGAGGTCGACAAGCGCCATCGTGTCCTTGACCTCGTAGG
The DNA here is from genome assembly GCA_035526585.1 of Thermoplasmatota archaeon. Lineage (GTDB taxonomy): Archaea > Thermoplasmatota > SW-10-69-26 > JACQPN01 > JAJPHT01 > JAJPHT01. The sequence continues at coordinate 31,338 of DATLCC010000031.1, forward strand.
CCGGGCTGTCGAGCTCCACGAAGCCGCCGGACTGGCCGAAGCCGCGCGAGTCCCAGGTGAGGACCGCGAAGCCCGCGCCGAGAAGGCGCGCGACGGCACCCGTGGGAGTCGCGGTGCGCGAGCCCGCCCAGCCGTGCGTCATGAGGACCGCGGGCACGGGCGACTCGGCGCTCGCGCCCTCGGGCAGGAAGAGCGTGTACACGATGGACGTGCCATCGAAGGACGTCATGCTGCCCGTGGTCTGGCTCGCCGCCTGGGCGGGGACGAGGAAGGACGGCGCCGCGACGGCGGCGGTGAGAAGGACGACTGCGACGGCTGAGAGCCTCAACTGGATGCCTCCAAGGCGCGAGCCCCGGAAGAGGGCTTAAACTTCCTCGCTTCAGAGGCTTCTTATCGGGCCGGCGGGGTGCTCTCGCCCATGCAAGCCTCGGCGGACGCGCCGTGCACGGTAGGCAATTTTGGGCCCGGGTTCGACGTGCTCTCCATGGCGCTGGCCAAGCGCGGAGACACCGTCAGCGTCCAGACCGCGGAGGCCGACTCCGTCTCCGTCCGCGGCGCGGGCAGCGACCGGGTCCCGACCGAGTGGGCGAAGAACAGCGCATGCGCCAGCATCGACGAGCTGCGTCGGCGCACCGGCATGCGCACGCCGCTCGCGGTCATGATCGAGAAGTCGGTGCCGCCTGGCTCGGGCCTCGGGAGCAGCGCCTCCTCCAACGCCGCCGCGGTGCGCGCGTTCGCGAAGTGCTTCCGCGTCACGCTCACGATGCGCGACGCGCTCTACGCCGCGGGCGCAGGCGAGGCCGTCGCGACCGGCACTGCGCACCTCGACGACGTCGCCGCCGCGCTCTTCGGAGGCCTCACCATCGTGGGCGGCGACACGGACCCCGTCGTGCGCATGCGGCCCCCTCCCTTCCACCTCGTCGTCGTGCGCCCCGAGGTCGACCTGCCCACGCGCGAGATGCGCAAGCTCATCCCCGACAGCTTCCCGCGCCGCGACGTCGTCCAGAACGTCTCCAACGTCGCGCGCATCATCGCGGCATGCCATCATCAGGACGGCGCGATGCTCTGCCGCGCGCTCGAAGACAACTTCAGCCGACCGTACCGCGCGCCCAAGGTCCCCCTGTGGAACGAGGCGCGCCAGGCCGCGCTCGACACGGGCGCGCTCGGGTTCATCCTGTCGGGTTCAGGCCCCGCGATGATCGCGGCGGTCCCCGAGCGCAAGGACCCGATCGCGGTGCAGCTCAAGCTGCGCGAAGTGTTCGCGAAGGGGAACGTGCAAGCGGAGATCTTCGTCACTCGTCCCGGGCCGACCATCGATTCTCCCGAGATCAAACTTTGAGGCGCTCCGCGCGGGCGACCGAAGGGCCGAAGAGAAGAAGTGCCGAAGAGATGCAAGCTTCGGCCCTTCCGTCCTTAGGCGCTTCGGTCGCCCCGCCGGAGGCGCGCAAAATGCAGGTACCGCAAGCTTGACACGCACCCCCACATGCTGACAACGGTGCAGCAGCTCGCGTGCATCCAATGCACACGCACCTACCCGCTGACGGAGATCAGGTACCGGTGCGAATGCAGCGGGCTGCTCGAAGTGCGCGCGGATTGGACGTGGAAGCCCAGCGACGCGCGCGGCGTGTGGCGCTATCGATCTCTCCTCCCGCACCTTGACGAGCGCGCGCCCGTGACGCTCGCGGAGGGCGGCACGCCGCTGCTGCGCTCGGAGCGCCTCGCGGCGTGGGCGGGCGTGCGCGAGCTGCGCGTGAAGGTCGAGGGCGCGAATCCCACGGGCAGCTTCAAGGATCGCGGGATGACGGTGGGCGTGACGCTCGCCCGGGCCCTTGGCGCCACGAGCCTCGCGTGCGCGAGCACGGGCAACACGAGCGCGTCGCTCGCGGCGTACGGCGCGCGCGCCGGCATGCGCCCGCTGGTCCTTGTCCCCAAAGGCAAGATCGCGATGGGCAAGATGGCGCAGGCGCTCGCTTTTGGCGCGCGCGTCGTCGAGATCGACGGCGACTTCGACGACGGGATGCGCCTCGTGGAGGAGCTCAGCAGCACGGGCGCCGTCTATCTCCTCAACTCCCTGAACCCGCTGCGCCTCGAAGGGCAGAAAACGCTTATGTTCGAGATCCTCGAAGAGCACGCGCCCGATCGCGTCCTCTACCCTGTGGGCAACGGCGGCAATATCAGCGCCGGTCACAAGGCCCTCAAGGAGGCGCATGCGACGGGCCTCTCGCGCGCCGCGCCGATGCTCTCGGGCGCGCAGGCCGTGGGCGCGGCGCCCCTTGCGCGGGCGTGGCGCGAGAAGCGCGCATACGAGCCGCAGAAGGGCGCCGAGACGCTGGCGACCGCTATCAGGATCGGCGCGCCCGTGAACGCGGCCAAAGCCGAGCGCGCCGTGCGCGAGACAGGGGGCGCGTTCGCGATCGTGAGCGACGAGGAGATCCTGGAAGCGCAGAAGACGCTCGCCGCGACGGAAGGGATCTTCGTCGAGCCAGCGAGCGCGGCGCCCCTCGCGGGGCTCCGCAAGCTCGTGGCAGAGGGGATCGCGTCACGCTCCGAATCGGTGGTGCTCGTCGCGACGGGGAACGGGCTGAAGGATCCCGATGTGGTGGCGCGGTTCGTGGCGCCTGCGATCCGGGTGCCGGCTACGCTCGACGCGCTCCGCGGAGTCCTCTGAGGATCCGACCGTTGCCCGCGATATCCGAGTTTCCCTAGTATGGGCCAACGAGCAACCTTTAGACCCGCCAGCGGACATGGCCCCATCAGCGTGCCCGGATGAAGATCGACGTCTCCCTTGAGCTACGCGACAGCCCCGGCCAGCTCTCCGCGGCGCTCGCCACCATCTCGCGCTTCGGCGGCAACGTCCAGAGCGTCCTCCACGAGCACGGCCGCAAGAAGGGCGACTGGATCCCAGTGCGTGTCGTGCTCGACGTGCCCAAGGAGAACATCGACGCGCTCCTCTCCGGGCTCAAGGAGGAGCACCGCGTCATCAACGTCTCCGGCAGCGTGGCGACGCTCCCGTTCGCGTTCCTGCTCCTCGGCCACGTCTTCGAGTCGCACGTGAACGAGATCACGGACGCCGTCTTCGCGGCCGGCGCCGAGGTGCGCCGCTTCAGCGCGGAGATCGAGGCGCGCGAGCACCCGAGCGCGGCGCTCGTCGAGATCGCCGCGAACTCGCCGGACGCGCTGCGCGATGCGCGCGACCGTGTCGCCGCGCTCGCGAGAACGAAAGGGCTCGTGTACGTCGAAAGCCTCGGGGTGGAAGCGTGATCCCTTCTCCACGTCGAAACCGAAACCACGGAGGGCCACGGAGGGTCTTGGAAACGTGCCTTTCCATCTCCGTGGCCCTCCGTGGCTTCGTCATGGGGGCCGCATCATGACGGCAAGGATCCTGCTTGCGGGGCACGGCAGCGTGGGCAAGGCGTTCCACGAGCTCGCGATCGAGAGCGGCGTCGGCAAGGTCGTCGGCGTCGTGCGCCGCGCGGGCGCCTGGCTCGACGAGGCCGGCGTCGCGCCCGGCGGCACGCTCCTCGCGAAACGCCAGCACGTGAGCGTCGTCGAGGCGCTCGACAAGCTGCGGCCCGATGTCTTCGTCGAGCTCACCCCGAGCAATCTGCAGACCGGCGAGCCTGGCGCGGCGCACATCCGCGCGGCGCTCGAGCGCGGCATTCCTGTCGTTACGGCCAACAAGGGGCCGCTGCTGCGCCACTTCGACGCGCTCACGAGCCTCGCGCGCGAGAAGAGGACGCCGTTCCGCTTCGAAGGCACCGTCGGCGGCAGCATCCCCGTCATGAACCTCCATGAGTTCGCGCTCGTGGGGAACCCCGTGACGCGCGTGGACGGCATCCTGAATGGCACGTCGAACTACATCCTCACGCGCATGGCGGAGGAAGGGCTCGGCTTCGACGAGGCGCTGAAGGAAGCGCAGGAGCTGGGCTACGCCGAGGCGGACCCGACCGCGGACGTCGGCGGCCACGACGCCGCCGCGAAGCTCTGCATCCTCGCGAACGCGGTCCTCGGCGTTCCCGTGAAGTTCGAGGACGTCGGCCGCGAAGGCATCCAGAGCATCACCGCGGCCGCGATCCGCCTCGCGGAGAAGGAAGGCTACGCGATCCGCCTCATCGCGAGCGTGGATGCGGCGACGAAGAAGGCGTCGGTCGCGCCGCGCCTCGTGCCGCACGCGAGCACGCTGAATGTGCGCGGGACGCTCAACGTCGTGCGGTTCACCACGAAGTATGCGGGCGCCTTCACCATCTCCGGCAAGGGTGCTGGCGGCAAGGAGACGGCGACCGCGGTGCTCTCCGACGTGTTGCACGTGCTCGCGAAGAGGTGATCGCATGGACGAGGCGCACGAGGTGCGGGCCGACCTGCGCTCATACGCGCTGCGCCGCTGCATCCGCTTCTACAGCGCGATCCTCGTGACGAGCGTCGCGTGGACCGTCTCCCGGATCCCCTCGGGCCAGGCCCGGAGCGAGGCAATGCTCGGCGGCGCGTTCCTTCTGAGCGTCCTCGTCGTGGTCGAGCTGGGCGCGATGTGGGTCATGGTGGACATGGCTCGCGCTCGCGCGCGCCTGGGCGAGGGTCCTGAGACGCGCCTGTGGGCGTTCTCACAAGGACCATGGCCGTCACTCCTTGCTGCCGCGCTCTTCACCGCCCTGTCGCTCGCCTTTTTCTTCCTCGCTTAGCCGGGCAAAGCTTCACGAGCAGCGTCCCGTCTGGTCCCAGGTGGACCTCGCGGCCCTCGCGCGCTACCCCTTCCTCCCCGAGGCGGCGGAGCACGTCGCGAAGGAAGGGCCGGCGCTCGAAGACCTCCTCACGGACAAGGTGTACGCGCGCGCCCGCGCCGCCGGCCGCGAGCGCCTGCGCCTCGCGTTGGAGGACGCCGCGCTCCCCGCGCCGCCGCTCACGCGCGACTCCCCGCCGCGCGAGCTGCTCGAAGACCTGCTCTCGTACGTCTACGCGCGCATCCTCGTGAGCGCGGTCGGCGATGCCTACGTCGTGCGTCGCCATGCGCTTGCCGAGGCGGTGCGCGTGCGCGACTACCTGATGAAGGAGGAGCGGCCCGAGAACCTGGCCGCGGCGGCGCGCACGGTGGACCTCGCGTTCGAGGCGCAGGAGGGCGACTACGTTGCGCACTTCACGGACTTCCTCAAGCACAGCGTGCACCTGAAGGACGCCGAGTGGAAGCTCGTCTCGCAGCGCCTCTCGCACGGGAACGTGATCATGAGCGCGCATGTTGCCTCGCGCCTCGTGCAGGAGGCGCTGCGGCGCCGCATCGAGACCGAGCTGCCCAAGCGGCTCTCCGACGAGGTCGCGCTCGCGGTGGAGCCGGATGCCGCTCCGATCCGCGAGGCGGCGCGCATCCGCAAGGAGGCATACAGCGTCGAAGGGTTCGGCAAGGTCGACCTCACGTGCATCCCGCCCTGCATGCGCAACATCCTCGGCTCTCTCCAGCGCGGGGAGAACGCGGCGCACAATGCGCGCTTCGCGATCGTGACCTTCCTGCACAAGATCGGGATGACATCTGAAGAGATCATGAAGCTCTTCAGCCAAGCTCCTGACTTCCGCGAGGACCTGACGCGCTATCAGGTGGAGCACATCACGGGCGTCACGAGCGGCACGTCCTACAGCGTGCCAGGCTGCGACAACCTGCAGACGTTCAACCTGTGCTACATGGACGATCTCTGCCGCACGAAGACGCGCGCCGGCGTCGCCCGCGTGCGCTATCCGGGCGACTACTACCGTTACATGCTGGAGGCGAAGACGGAGGTCGACCTCATCGCGGCGCGCCTCCCGCTTGCGAACCCGGAGGCGCTCGCGTTCGCCGGCGCGATGCACTACCCGACGCTGCTGCGCATCCGCGAGGCGGCCGCGCGCATCGAGTCCGTGGACGCGACGAAGGCGCTCGCGTTCGCCGCGGGGAAGCTGGAGCTGCGCGAAGGGAAGATCGTCGTGCCGGAGAAGGATCCGGCGGCGATCCTCATCTTCCTGCAGAGCGCGCACGTGCGCGCCTGAACGACGATGCTTCTCTGTGTCGGCCGTACGGGCTGTCACCTCTGCGAAGCGGAGTTGAGGGGCAACGCAGTCAGAGCGGCCGACGGCCGAACCACTCGCGGAATGCCTGGGTGGCGAAGAGATGCTCCAGGAGGGGGCTGAGAATGACGCTCGTGTCGAGCGGGTGGCGTTTCCCCAGCCTCTGCGCGACCCGCGGATCCCCTCGGAGGATGGCGATCGTGATCCACGAGCTCAGGAGTGTGACAGCGACGAGGAAGGCGAACATCGGCCAGACGAAGAGGCGCGGGATCGCGGGGTCCTTCGTCATGCGCCAACCGACATGCGTGACCGCGCCAAGCGCGGCCGTGAACGCGGCGAAGACGGCGGCGAGCGCCACGACGCTAGGCGGCGGACGCACGGCTTCGCGGTGGTCGCGGGGCTGCGGAAGCGCTGTGGTACGGCCGGCGAAGGCTCAGGTCCACGTCGGCTTCAACGCATACACGCCCGTCGGCAGGTCGGCGACGTAGACCGCGCCCTCGACCGTCTCCACGTCGAAGACCATCGGCGCGTCGTCGAGGTGGAAGACGCCACACATGCTGTCGGAGACCGCGTGCGTCTCAGTGGGCTGGGGCTTCCACCCGTTCGTCTCGCCAGGCACGAAGAGGCCCTGGACCTTCGGCGCGCTGGGCGTCGAGAGGTCGAGCGACCACGCGCCGCCGTGGTAGTACGCGAGGATCAGGT
>DATLCC010000032.1:0-15461 GCA_035526585.1 Thermoplasmatota archaeon
ACCGGCAGCACCTCGACGCTCTTCACGCCGGGCACGTCCAGCGCGCGCTCGCGCATCGCGGGCCAGTCGTCTCGCGCGCCGACGAGCTCCGCGTCCACGCGCGCGGCTTCGCCCACGTCGGGCACGTGCGCGCGCAGGATCGCTCGCTCGAACGGAGCGAGCGCGTGGCGCGCGGCGGCGCTGCTCTCGGGCGAGACGCGCACGAGGACCGTCGCGCGCGGGGTGTCGCGCGGCGTCGGACGGACGACGAGCGCGCGCTCGGCCACTAACGCCGCGACGCGCTCCTTGGCGACGCGCGGCGCGACCTCCGCCGCCTTCGCGAGCGCGTCGATCGGCGCGTAGGGCGTCGCGCGCATCGCGTGGAGGAGCGCGCCGTCCGAGCGCACGAGCTTCTTCCTGGGCGCGGCATGGGGCGCGCGGTGGAGCTGCATCACGGGGCGCGCGCCGAGCGCCTTGTGCAGCGCGCGCAGCACCTTCTCGCGCTCGACCGCGCCTTGTGCGAACGTGCGCACGAACGCATGATCGCCTTCGAGCTGCGTCCAGGCGACGACGCCCTCGAGGCCGGAGAGCGACTCGGGCGCGCTCGTGCGAAGAAGCCACGTCTCGTCGAGGCGCCCGACGAGCGCGCCCGGCACGTCGAGCGTGATCTCACAGGCCTCCATCCGCAGGCGCACGGCGCGCGGGGACGCGGCGAGCGCGTCGGCGAGGAGGCTTGCTATGGGCTCGTCGGCCCACGCGGGCGCATCGAGCGCGGCGCGGAGCACGTCCAGCTCAGTCGGACTGGAGGTCTTCGCCGGCGCGGAAGAGCCCTTCGAGGTGGCCATACACATCCTCCATCCCTTCGAGCGATTCGCCCGAGACCGCGTACGCCTTCGTGACGCCCTGCATCGCGTCGAGCACGCGGAAGGCGTCGGTCGTCATCTGCGTGTAGAGGTCGGGCTTCTCGGAGACGAGCGCATCCTCGAGCGCGTCCGCGTCCTCGCTCCACGACGTGATGCGCTCCAGCTCCTCGGCCTTCAGGATGTCGCGCTTCGAGATCACGTTGATGAGCGGCACCTGGAAGCGGAACTGCGTCGTCGCCGAGAGCATGAGCATCGAGACGAACGCGCTCGGGCGCTTCGCGAGGAACGGGTCCATGAGGAAGATGATGGCGCTGCGGCCCGGCGCGAGGAGCTCCATCGTGATCCGGCCGCTCTCGCGGAAGACGAAGAGCTCCGTCTGGCCCGGCGTGTCGACAAGGACGACGGGGCCGCGGAACTCGTTGAGGACCGCCTCGATCTCCCCGAGGCGCAGCGCGATGAGGTCCGCCGCCATGATCTGCGCGCCGTTGGGGCCCAGCTCGTACTGGTCCATCACGTCCGAAAGCCGGATCCAGTCGCGGATGTCGACGTCGGGCTGGTACGGGAGCATCTCGGCACCCGGGTCCAGGTTCAGCGTGACGCAGTCGATGCCGCGCTCCTTGAGGAAACGCTGGAACCCGGCGGTGAAGCGCGACTTGCCGCTGCCGGCGGTCCCCACGACGTATACGAAGATGGGATCCGCGTCGACCACGTGACGCGCTACTCGGCGCGGCTACTTCATCCTATGGGAGCGGGCGACGGGCCACGTCGTCCGGGCGCCTCGGCTCGAACTCGGCGCGCCGATCCTCGTCGGGCGAGACGACCGCGTCGAAGACGCTCACGACGAGCACGAGCGCGCCCAGTCCGATCGTCGCCCAGCGGAACGGGCCCGCGTCCTGCGTGAGGAAGGAGCTTCCGGCGAGCACGATCCCGAGGACGGCCATGAACATCGCGAGGACCTTCGTGCCGCGCAGGTGCCCGCTCGTCGCGGCCCAGGCCTCGATGGCGCCCCAGAGGAGCAGGCCGAACCCGACGAAGCCCGCGGACCAGAGGGCCGCTTGTCGGTCTTTCGCGAGCATGATCGAGAGGAGCGCCAGCGCGCCCAGCGCCATGTTCGCCCAGGCGGCCAAGCGGATGCTCCGCGTCGTGCCTTCTCGCATGGACGACACGTCGGCCTTCGACGCTTGTAGGCCTTCTCGCCCGCTCGTCACTGGCCGCGGACGCGCCTCATCGTCTCGACGCGCTTCGCGAGGAGCGCGGGCGTCCCGATGTCGCGGCGCACGTACAGGTGCGGCCCCGTCACGTGCGCGAGCGCCGAGTCCGCCGCGGCGTTCGCCTCCGCGAGCGTCGCGCCGATCCCGACGATGCCCACGCTGCGGCTCGTCGTCGTCGTGGCCTCGACCCGAGCGCCGCGCTCGCCTCCGGTCTGGTCGATGGCCGCGTAGTAGCAGCGCGCGCCGCCGGCGGCGATGGCCTTCTCGTCCACCGCGAGCGGCTGGCCCGCCATCGAGCGCACGCCGTACCCTTCGGGCACGACGTACTTGCACACCGTGGCCTTTGTCGAGAAGCGGACCTTCGAAGGATCGAGCTTCCCGGCCGCCATGCCCTTCACCGCGTCGAGATAGCTCGACTCGAGGAGCGTCAGCACGTTCATCGCCTCCGGGTCGCCGAAGCGCGCGTTGATCTCGATGACGCGCGGGCCGTCGCGCGAGAGCATGAACTGCCCGTAGATCGTGCCGACGAAGGGGCGCCCCTCCTTGCGCATCGCAGCGAGGATCTCGTGGAGGATGAGGACGCCCTTGTCAAGGTCCGCCTTCGTGACGAAGGGCAGGAGTCCGCCGGCGTCGCTGTAGCTCCCCATGCCGCCGGTGTTCGGGCCCTGGTCGCCCTCGAAGGCGCGCTTGTGGTCCTGCACGGCCGGCATCGGCACGCAGTTCGTGCCGTCGCAGAACGCCATGAGGGAGAACTCCTCCCCTTCGACCTTCTCCTCGAGGAGCACCGTGCCATCCTTGAGACACTCCTTCGCGTACGCGAGCGCCTCGTCCACGTCCGCCACGTGGTCGCCGCTCACCTTCACGCCCTTGCCGCCGGTGAGCCCGAGCGGCTTCACCGCGAGCGGCCACATGCGCGCGATCGCCTCGCGCAGGCCCGCCTCGCTCCGGTGGAGCTCGTAGCGAACCCGGCCGCTGATGCGGTGGCGCTCCAGGAGATCGCGCATGAACGCCTTGTTCCATTCGATCTCGGCCGCTGCTTTCGTGGGCGCCGCGACCTTCACGCCCGCGGCCGCGAGCGCGTCCGTGACGCCCGCCGCGAGCGCGCCATCCGGGCCGACGACCGCATATTCGACGCCCCACGCGCGCGCCTGCGCCGCGATGGCGGCGGCGTCCGCGTCCTTGACGATCAGATGCTCCTTCGCGAGGCTCAGGATGCCAGGGTTCTTGTTGGGGAGGCATGCGTAGATGGAGGCGCCCGATCGGTGGAGCGCCTCGGCGATGGCGTGCTCACGAGCGCCGCCGCCCACGAGAAGGACGCGCGGCTCGTTCCTGGCAAAGACAGACATTTCTCACAGCTCCCTTCGCGCAGACGAAGCCACGGAGGGCCATGGAGATGAGTGGGGAGGCCAAGTCTCTACGTCTCCGTGGGCCTGCGTGGCTTCGTTTTGGATCGTGAGCATCATGCGATCACTCCTTCCGCGCCTTGAGGAGCTCGCTCGCGGTGGTCAACGCCTCGAAGCGCACGCCGAGGTCCGCGAACGCGACGGCTGCCCCGGCCTCGCGGTCGACGACGGTGATGACCTTCGTCACGGTGAGGCCGGCGGTGCGCAGCACGCGCACGGCGTCGGCGCTGGAGCCGCCGGAGGTCGTGACGTCCTCGACCACGACGACCTCCATGCCGGGCTCGAAGATGCCCTCGATCTGCGTGTTGGTGCCGTGCCCCTTGGGCTTCTTGCGCACCATGAGGAACGGGATGCCGGAGGCGAGGCTCGCCGCCGCCGCGAGGGGGACGGCGCCAAGCTCCATGCCGGCGATCCGGTGCGCGGGGCCGAGGCGCTTCGCGAAGCCTTCGCCGATCAGGCGCAGGACGGCGGGATCCGTCGAGGCGCGCTTGATGTCGACGTAGTAGTTCGACTTCGCGCCGGAAGCCAGGGTGAACTCACCAAAGCGTACAGCGCCACAGGCGATCAGCGCGTCGCGAAGCGCGGTCATTGGGCGCCACAGACGTGCCCCCTGGAAAAAGCATTGCCTGGCTTTTCCTCGAAAGCGAAGCCACGGAGGGCCACGGAGATGGGAGGAACAACGCCTCCTCTCGACTCCGTCACTTCGTCTGCAAAAGCATCACTCGCGCTCCTCGTCTGCAGCCGCCCGACGCCCCAGCCACACGGCCACGAGCGTCCCGCCGACGATCGCGACCGGCAGCGCGCTCCACTCCAGCGCGCGCGAGAGCGCGGGGCGCGGCTCGCTCGGGTTGAGCGGGCCGCTGAGGCCGACGCCCGCGGCCGCAAGGGCGACCGCGAGCGCGCTGAAGGCGAGGCCCCACCCGAGCGGGCGCGGGGAGACGCGGGCGCGCGGCGCGATGCCATGCTCCGCGAGGAGCGCGAGCACTCGCGCCTCGATGTCGTCGCGGATGCGGCGGAACGTCGCGATGTCCTTTCCCTTGGGATCTTCGAGCTCCCAGTCGCGCATCTTCTTGCCGATGAACGCGGGGCACGCATCGTCCCCGCATCCCATGGTGACGACGAGGTCGCACTCCTTCGTGATCCACTCCGCATCGAAGCCCTTGCTAGGGTAGGAGGACACGTCGATCCCCTTCTCGCGCATCACCTGGATCGCACCTGGGAGCACGTGGCCCAGCGGGGCGCTCCCGCCGCTGCGCGCGTCGACCAGCGCGCCGCCGTGGTGGCGCGCGAATGCTTCCGCCATGATGCTGCGCCCGCTGTTGCCGACGCATGCGAAGAGCACGCGGAGCTTGGGGCTCGTCACGAGGGGTCCTCCTCCAGGGCGGGGATCGCGCCAAGCGCCCCGAGGGCGGGCTCCTTCGCCTCGATGCCGAGGCGACCGGGCCGGAGCGCCTCGTACGCGGCCATCGCGAGGATGGCGCCGACGACGGGCGCGGCGAGGTAGACCCAGAGCGCGCCGTACGTGCCGCTCGCGAGCGCGGGGCCGAGGCTGCGGGCCGGGTTCATGCTCGCGCCCGTGAGCGGGCCGAACGCGAGCGCGTCGAGCGCGACGGTGAGGCCGATCGCGAGGCCCGCGGCGCCTCGCGCGGCGCGCGTGTCGGTCGCCACGCCGATGATCACGAGCGCGAGGAAGAACGTCGCGAGCGCCTCGATCGCGAAGGCGGTCGGTAGGCTCACGGCGGCGTTCGGGGTCGTCGCGCCGACGCTCGCCACGTTCCCGAGCGCGAGGCGCAGCGTCAGGGCGGCGAGCGTCCCGCCCGCGAGCTGCGCGGCGACGTACGTGGGCACGCGCCGCCAGGGGAAATGGCCCGTCACGGCGAAGGCGATCGTGATCGCCGGGTTGTAGTGCGCGCCGCAGATGTGGCCCAGCGCATAGACGAGGACGAGGATCGCGAAGCCGAACGTGAGCGCGATGCCAACGGGACCCACGGCGCCGGTGAGCGCGTTCGCCATGATGGCGCCGCAGCCGGCGAGGACGAGGAGGTACGCTCCGAGGGCTTCCGCGAGCTCAGGCCGCCTGCTCATGCCGTCAAGGCTCGCAGCAGGACGAAGCACATGAATCCCACGACCCCCGCCGCGGGGATGGTGAGGAGCCAGGCCCCGACGATCCGGCGCCCCATCCCCCAGCTCACGGCGCTCGCGCGCTTCGTCGCGCCCACCCCCATGATGCTCGCCGTGATGGCGTGCGTCGTGGAGACGGGGATCCCGGCCTGCGCCATCCCGACGAGCACGACGCCCCCGCCTGTCTCCGCGGCGAAGCCCTGCACGGGAGTGAGGTGGGTGATCTTGCTCGCCATCGTCTTGATGATGCGCCAGCCCCCGAAGAGCGTGCCGAGCCCCATGGCCGCGGCGCTCGCGAGGATGACCCACGTCGGGACGGAGAACTCCTTCGCGCTCGCGCTTCCGGCGGCGATGAGCAGCACCGCGATGATGCCCATCGTCTTCTGCGCATCGTTCGTGCCGTGCGTGAGCGCATAGAACGCGCTGCTTGCGAGCTGCGCCTTCTTGCTGCCCGCGGACACGCGGCCGGGCTCCCGGCGCAGCGCGATCCACGAGACGGCCGCCATCATCAGGAAGCCCGCGAAGAATCCGAGGACGGGGCTCACCACCATGAAGAGCACCGTCTTCGTGACGCCTCCGAGCTTCAGCACGTTCAGGAGCACGGTGATCACAAGGCTCACGCACGCGCCAAAGAGGGCGAATCCGGGAATGAGGCGTACGCTCATCCTCTGCTGGCTCGCCGCCCAGAGGACGACGCCGCAGACGAGCCCCAGCGTGACCATGGTCAGCCCGGTGAGCGAATATTCGAGGAGCTTCTTCACGGCGACGAGGCCAGGCCACGCGTGCGTGCTGCCGTAGAGGAAAGCGAAGCCGGCCGCGCCCGCGACGCCCATCGGCCACAGGAGGCCACGGGGCAGGCGGGCGCGGCTCCACAGCCAGACGGCGCCGCCGGTCGCGAGGCCGCCCAGCGCCCCGAGCGCCGCGAACCTGCCGATCCCCTGGACCTCGATCCACGTTGGCATGACGACGCCCGCGGGTCCGACCGCCGCGAGCGCCGCGCCGACGAGGCCCCCGACGAGCGCGTGGGAGCTGCTGCTCGGGAGACCGACGTACCAGGTCACGAGGTTCCAGACGATCGCGCCAACGAGGGCCGCGAAGACGACGGCGGGCAAGAGGCCCGCGTCGATGTTCCCGCTCTGGATGATGCCCTTGCCTACGGTGGTCGCGACCGCGAGGCTGAACACGAACGGTCCGATGAAGTTGAACGCCGCCGCCATCATGAGCGCCTTCGCGGGCGTGAGCACCTTCGTCGCGACGACGGTCGCGATGGCGTTCGCGCTGTCGTGGAAGCCGTTCACGAAGTCGAAGACGAGGGCGGCGACGATGGCGACCGTGATGAATGGGTGCGCCATGACGAACGCGAGGAGCGTGTCGAGGATCATCGCTTGGCCTCACTGGTGCTTGACGAGGACGTCACGCACGACGTCCGCCGCGTCCTCGGCCTTGTCCGTCGCGCGCTCGAGGAACTCCAGGATGTCCTTCATCTGGAGGATCAGCTTCACGTCCTCCTGGTGGAAGAGGTCCGCCTTCGCTCGGTCCGTGAGCTCGTCCGCCTGGTTCTCCAGCGCATGGATCTCCACGAGCTTCGCCGCGATCGCCTGACGCTTCGAGGGATCGGGGAGCCACACGAGCACCTCGTCGAGGTGCCGCGCCTGATCGCGCAGCAGGTGCGAGACGTGCACGAGCTCCTTGGGCACGCTCCGGACGTCGTAGAGATGGAGGTGGTTCGCGACGGTGTACGTACAGTCCAGCACGTCGTCGAGGGCGCTCGTGAGGCGCGCCAGGTCCTCGCGGTCGAGCGGCGTGATGAACGTGGCGTTGAGGGCGGTGTAGATCTCGTGCGACTTGAGATCGCCCTTGTGCTCGATCTCCTTGATGCGCCGCTTGTGCTCGCGTCGCGCGGCGGGGTCGTAGCCTTCGAGCATCGCGACGAGCGCATCGGCGCCCTCGACCACGATGGCGCTCTGCTCGTGCAGGATCTCGAAGAAGCGCTCCTCGCGGGGAACGAGCCAATCCTTCAGTTTCATCGAAGTGAGAGTGGACGCGGGAGGGGATGGTCCTGCCCGAAGGAGGACCCGAGGCGCTCCGGTGCATCGGAGAGATATATAGGTCTCCGGAGTCTCGGGTGGGAGCTATGATACCGGTCGGAGGCCATCCAGGCAGGATGACCGCGGGCGACGAGCGGGCTCGGTGGGAGCTGCGCAAGGTCCAGATGACGGGCGGCTCCAGCTACACCGTCACGCTGCCCAAGGAGTGGGTGAAAGCCGCCAAGCTCGAAGCAGGCGACGTGGTCGGCATGCTGCACCAGCCGGATGGGAGCCTGGCGCTCCACCCGCGCGCCCGGGCCGAGGCGATGCGCGAGCGGTTGGAGATCCAGCTCGACGACGACAACGTCGAGCACGCGTTCCGCCGCATCGTCGCCGCTTACCTCGCCGGATACGACGTCATCGCCGTGAAGAGCCGCAAGCCCTTCTCGCGCGGCATGCGGGAGGCCGTCCAGCGCTCGGCGAAGCGCATCATCGGCCTCGAGGTCGTGGACGACGAGCCCCACGTCGTCGTCCTTCGGGATTTCCTCGACGCGAGTGAGTTCCCCATCGACCGCGCCCTCCGCCGCATGTCGACGCTCACGCGCGCGATGCAGGACGACGCCCTGCGCGCCTTCCGCGAGGACCCGGACGAGGCGGCCGCCTCGATGGCGGAGCGCGACGACGAGGTGGACCGCCTGTACTGGATGGTGAACAAGCAGTTCCACGGGATCCTGCGCGACCCGAGCTACGCGCGGAACATGGGGCTCACCGCGTCGCAGGCGCTGAGCTTCCTCATGGTGGCGCGCGTGACGGAGCGCGTCGCCGACCACGCGCTGCGCCTGGCCGTCCATGTGCAGGCGCTCCACGCCTCGGGCTCGCATGCGAGGCTCGAGACCAAGATGGAGAAGCAGGCGAAGAAGGCCGTGCAGATGTTCAGCGATGCGCTGGGCGCGTTCCACAAGGGGGACGTCGCGGAGGCGAACCGCATCATCGAGGATTCGAAGGCGTTCGCGACCGCGCAGGAGGCCGCGATCCGCGAATCGCACTCGCTCGCCGGCGAGGACGTGGTGCACGTGACCTTCGTCCTCGACAGCATCGCGCGCACGGCGGCCTACGCGGCGGACGTGGCCGAGACGGCCATCAACCACAGGGTCGCAGCGCGACACTAAGGCCCGGACGAGAACCATGAAGACACCGCGAGCCCCTGCGCGCGCATGGACCGCCGCGCCGCCTCGCTCGGACTCGCCTTCGCGCTCGGCGTCGGCGTCCTCCTCCCGGCGCTCGCGCACGGGACGCTCGCGGCGGAGCCGGAGCCGCTCGCGCGCTTCCTCGTGCTCGGCGACACGGGCACGGGCGCCGCCGGGCAGTACCACGTGAAGGACGGCTTCATGACGGTGTGCGCCGCGCGCGGCTGCGACTTCGCCATGATCAACGGCGACCTCATCTACGACACGGGCGTCTCCAGCGTCGACGACCCGCAGTTCCAGACGAAGTTCGAGATGCCGTACGCGGACGTTCCCCTCACGTTCTACCTGACGACCGGCAACCACGACAACAGCGACCCGCGCGACGGGGGGCTCGGGACGGATCCGGGCCGCGGGGACATCGAGGTCGCATACCACTCGAAGCCCGGCACGAGCGGCAAGTGGTACCTGCCCGCGCGCTCCTACGAGGCGCGCATCGGCGACGTGTCCCTCTTCAGCCTCGACACGAACACGATGATGAGCTACGGCGTCACGCGGCGCGGCGCGGATCCGGTCGCGACCGTGCAGGACGAGGATCCCGCGATGCTCGCGCAGGAGCGGTGGCTCGACGCGGCGATGGCGGCGTCGGACGCGCGATGGAAGATCGCGTTCGGCCACCATCCGCTCTACGCGAACGGCGAGCATGGGAACGCGGGCGCATACGACGGTCAAGGGCAGGACGTCGCGGGCGCGCCGTTCCCGACGACGCTCGGGCTCGGCGTGAAGCTGTTCCTCGAGAGCCACGTCTGCGGCAAGGCGGACCTGTATCTCGCGGGGCACGACCACGACCTCGAGTGGCTCCAGCCCAACGCGAGCTGCGGCGCGACGGAGCTCATCGTCTCCGGCGCGGGCTCCAAGTCGAGGCCTCTGCAGGACCCCGCGAGGAACCCCGTCCGGTTCCAGCAGGGCGGCACGACCGGCTTCTGGTGGATCTCGCTCGCAGACGACGCGATGACGGCGGCGTGCTACGACGCGGACGCTACGCTCCTCTACGAGCTCACGATCCCGAAGCCGCTCCTGTAGGACATTACCCCCGCCCTTGGGGGTAGCCGCTACGCTTATCCCGCCATGGACGGCATCCAGCGCATGACGCCGCAGGGATCCTCCCATTCGATCCCCGTCGACACGCCAGGCGTGGCCGCAAGCCCCCGCGTGGGCGCGCTTTTCCACATCCTCCATGACGCGGTGCTCGTCGTGCGGATCGCCGAACGGAGGATCGTCGACGCGAACCCCGCCGCGCTGAAGTTGTTCGGCTACACGCGCGCCGAGCTCGTGGGCTCCACGTCGCACAAGCTGCACCCGGACGAGGCGCATTTCATGCGTTTCGGCGAGCTCGCGCGCCCCATCCTCGAAAGGGGAGAGAGCGGCGAGATCGAGATCACCCTCCGGCGCAAGGACGGCACGCTCTTCCCGAGCCACATCACCCTCAGCCCCGCGGGGAAGCTCCTCGACGACGGATCCGTCGTCCTCGGCCTCGTCCGCGATCTGACACCCGAGGTCCGGCGCCGCGAGCGCGATGCGTTCCTCACCGAGGCGAGCACGCTCCTCCTCAAGGAGTCGCTCAACCCCACGGAGACGCTGCGCGCGATCGCGAGCCTTGCGACGAAGCGCCTTGCCGACTACGCGAGCGTGGACCTCATCGACGAGGCGGCGCAGCGCGTCGAGCGCGTCACGATCGCGCACGCGGACCCCAGGAAAGCGTCCCTCGTCGAGCGCTACGCGCGCGAGTACCCTCCCAAGCCCGACCTCGTCGCCGCCATGCGACGCGTGGCGCCCGACGGCGCGCTCGTCCTCAACGACGTGGACCTCCGGCTCATCCGCGGCTACGCGACCCGCGAGGGGGAGATCGAGCTCATCGAACGGATCGGCCTCAGGCACAGCCTCTCCGTCCCCCTGACGGGGCGCCATGGGATCCTCGGCGCGATCAGCTTCACCCGCGCGGCCGGCGCGCCCTTCGACGACGAGGACGTGCACCTTGCGAAGGAGCTCGCCGCGCGCGCGGCCCTCGCCTACGAGAACGCGACGCTGCACGCCGACCTTCGCGACTTCGTGGACACGAGCGCGATCGGCCTCCACTGGGTCGGGCCCGACGGCACGATCCTGTGGGCCAACGAAGCCGACTACGCGCCGATGGGGTACGCCAAAGACGAGTACGTCGGGCGCGACATCCGCGCCTTCCACGTCGACGCGCACGTCATCGAGGACATCCTCCAGCGCCTCGGCCGCGACGAGCGGCTCCACGAATACCCCGCGCGGCTCCTCGCGCGGGACGGCACGATCCGCCACGTCCTCATCGACAGCAGCGTCTACTGGCGCGAGGGGCAGTTCATCCACACGCGCTGCTTCACGCGCGACGTCACCGCCCAGGTGCAGGCCGAGGCGCGCGCCCGAGCGAGCGACGACCGCCTGCGCCGCATCCTCGCGACAGCTCCCGCGCAAGTGACCACCCTCGACCGCGAGGGCCGCATCCTCACCATCAACCGCAGCCTGCGGGGCGCGGACCCCTCCTCCGCGCTCGGCATCGTCGTCTACGACACGGTCGTTCCCGAGGACCGCGACCGCGTGCGCGGCATCATCGAGCGCGTCATGGAGACGGGCCAGTCGGCCGAATACGAGACGCGGGCGCTCCTGGGGGACGGCCGCGTGCGGTGGTTCCACGTCCGCGTCGGCGCGCTCGAGCACGAGGGCAGGCCGGGCGCGGTGCTCGTCACGACGGACATCGAGGAGCGCCGCAACACGGAGGAGGAGATCGCGCGGATGCGCGCGCAGCTCATCCAGGGCGAGAAGCTCGCCGCGCTCGGGAGCCTTGTCTCCGGCGTGGCGCACGAGCTTCGCACGCCTCTCACGTACCTGAGCAACAACGCGTTCGTTCTCGAGTCGCGACTCGAGGGCGCGGCGAAGCGGAACGCGCCCACAACGCAGGCGCTCGCGGACGCGCGCCCGTTGCTTGAGGACATCAAGAGCGGCGTCGAGCGCATCAACAGCCTCGTCGAGGACCTGCGCAAGTACACGAAGGCCCGCCAGGAGGCGACGCTCGTCCACGCGCCGCTGTCCTCTCTCCTCCCGGAGGCCGTGGAGCTCTTCACGGCGACGACGAAGAGGTCCCACAAGGTCGAGACCGCGCTGGGCCCGACGCTCGACGTGCGGGCCAACAAGGGCGCGATCCAGCAGATCCTCCTGAACCTCCTCCAGAACGCCGCGGAGGCGAGCCCCAACGGCACCTCGATCCGCGTCGTCACGCGCCAGCAGGGGGATCGGGCGATCCTCGAGGTCGTGGACCAGGGGAGCGGGATCCCGGCGAGCGTGATGGGGCGCATGTTCGACCCGCTCTTCACGACGAAGGCCGAAGGCACGGGCCTGGGGCTCAGCATCGTGAAGCGCATCGTCGACGACCACGCAGCCGCCATCGAGTGCGACACGACGCTCGCGGAAGGGACAACGTTCCGCGTCCTCTTCCCGACGACACCGGCGTAGCGCCTGGAACAGATACGGGAATGGATGGGGGCTGCGAACGAGTCCTGCCAGGTGCCCCGTTCGGTAGGCGAAGCCTATTTTTGTCGCCTCGTCGGCTCGACCTCGTGGCAGGCTGCCCATGACGGCCCATGCTTCCGGCGCGAGCCCGTTCGCGAGGGCGCGCGCCCTCCTCCCCCAGGGTCAGACGCTCCCCCTCACGAACTGGCAGCGGCGCCACCGCGGGGTGCTCCTGCTCCTTGCCGCCCACGCCGTCTTCCTCCCGGTCTTTGGCATCCGCATGGGGCACGACCTGGTGCACTCCGTCTTCGAAGGCGGGATCGTCGCGGGGCTCACCCTCCTCGCCTGGAGCGGCATCCTGCCGCGACGCTGGCGCGGGCTCGTCGCCTCGGCGGGCCTCATCACGAGCAGCGCCATCCTCGTCCACCTCTCCGGCGGCTACCTCGAGGCGCACTTCCACTTCTTCGTGATGCTGGGCGTGATCTTCCTCTACGAGGACTGGCTCCCCTTCGGAGCTTCGATCGCGTACGTCGCGATCCACCACGGCCTCATGGGATCGCTCGACCCGGGGAGCGTCTACAACCACCCCGACGCGATCGCGCACCCCTGGACGTGGGCCAGCATCCACGCCACGTTCATCCTCGGCCTCAGCGTCGCGCTCATCATCGTGTGGAACATCACGGAGCGCGCCCGCGTGTCGGAGACGGCGGCGCTCCGCGAGGCGCACGGGCTACGGCGACAGGTGGGCGCGCAGGAGAAGATGGCCGCGCTGGGCTCGCTCGCATCGGGCCTGGCGCACGAGGTGCGCACGCCCCTCACCATCGCGGGCACGAGCGCGAGCGTCATCCGCATGCGCGTGCAGAAGGAGTACGGCGCCGATCCCGTGCTCACCCAGGCCGCCGACGACCTCCACCTGAGCATCGACCGCATGAACCGCCTCATCGTCCAGATGCGCCACTTCGCGAAGGGGCGCGAGGACGAGCGCGTCCAGGCGAGCCTCCACACGGCCGTGAAGGAGGCCGTCGATCTCTACACCACCGCGAACCGGTCCGTCCGCAACGTCGTCGTCCAGCTCGAGGCGACGCCCGTCGTCTCCTACTCCCCGATGGCGGTCCAGCAGATCGTCCTCAACCTCGTGAGCAACGCCGCGGATGCGATCGACCCCGCCAAGGGGACGATCCGGGTGCGCACGGAGACGCGCGAGGGACAAGCCGCCCTCGTGGTACAGGACGACGGCGAAGGCATCCCGCTCGACGTCGTGCCGCACATGTACGAGCCGCTCTTCACGACGAAGACGCACGGCACGGGGCTCGGCCTCAGCATCGTGCGACGCATGGTGGAGCAGCACGGAGCCACGATCGACTGCAAGACGAGCCGCGCCCACGGCACGAGCTTCACGGTGACGTTCCCTCCCGCCGCGCAGACGCCTGCGACCCCCACGGCCGCCTGAGGGGCGCTTCCGGCGACCGTACCATGCAGGACGACAACAAGAATATCATCTCGGCGCGCGTGGGCACAAGCGTGAGCCGGAAAAGGATCCTCATCGTGGATGACGAGCCCGCCATCCTCCGCTCCACCGCCTACCTCCTCGAGGCCATGGGGTTCGAGGTCCTCACCTGCTCGGAGGTCAACCTCGTGCTCGACACGATCTCCAAGGAACGCCCGACGCTCCTGCTGCAGGACGTCAGGATGCCTGGCCTCGACATCGACCGGCACGTCCAGACCGTCCGCGCGCACGCGCACGGCCGTTCGATGCCCATCGTGCTCTTCACCGCCAGCATGGACCTCGCCGACGTCGCCGAGCGCGTGGGCGCCGACGCGACGCTCGAGAAGCCGTTCAAGCCCGACGAGCTCCTGCGCGTCGTCGATACGCTTGCGCCCACGGCCGCGTAGGCTGCGACGCTCGGAAGGCCGGCTTTCGGACCTTGGGAGTCCTTCGGATCCTCGGCAGCGTTCGGCGCTTCGGTCCTCGTCGCGCTTGACCGCGACGCGTCGCGTGTGCGAGATCCGTGGGCCGGCCCAGCGTGCACCAGCGCCGCGTCCTGCGAGACGCGTCACGTGCACGCTGGATCAGTGGGCCGGCCCAGCGTGCACCGGCGCCGCGTCCTGCGAGACGCGTCGCGTGCACGCTGGATCAGTGGGCCGGCCCAGCGTGCACCGTGCCGTCGGCGTGGGTGTGCGTCTCGCCCTCGGGCGCGCCGGTCTGCGTGGGGCGCGGCTCTTCCGTGACGTACTCCTCGACGAAGCGCGTCGTGCGGAAGCCGGCGTACGTGCGCAGGTCGGAGACGAGGCGGTACTTCGCGACGAACCAGCGCTGGTCGTACTTGCACGAGTCGGGGAGCGTGATGCTCACGACGTCGCCCTGCGCGTCGACCTTGAAGTCGGCCGCGCGGCCCTGGCCGTACGCCATCTCGATGAAGCCGCGCACCTTCTGCTGCGGCTCGTGGATGTCCTCCACGACCTGGAACTTGTAGCGCAGCGACTTGCCCGCGAGCGGGTTGTTGTAGTCGATGCGGACGCGGCCCGCGGAGACGCTCGCGACCGTCGCCATCTTCCCCTGGTGCTGCAGGCGAAGGCCCGGGTAGGGGACGACCTCCTGCTTCTGGAAGTCGCGCAGCGGGATCGTGTCCACGCGGTCCGGGTCGCGGGGGCCGAACGCCTTCTCGGAGGGGATCGTGACGTCGACCTCCTTGCCGACGTCCGCGCCCTGGAGCGCCTCGTCGAAGCCCGGGATCACGCGGCCGGCGCCCACGAGGACAGGCAGCGGCTCGTAGACGACGTTCTCGTCGAACTTGCCGTTCGCCTTCGCGACGTCGCGCTTCGTCGTGTCGAAGAGCTCTCCCTCTTCCGTCCACGCTTCGTAATCGACCCGGACCAGGCTGCCCTTGGCGACCATACGAGTCGGCCAATCCGGGTCCGGTATATGAAGATAGGCCGAGGCTGAGGCCGAAGACAGGGTTTCCTGCGCCTATGCCTCGTCCTCAGGCGTGAACCGGAGCTCCGTCGGCAGCTCCACGTCGGCAACGATCTCGGTCTTCCTTCCCGGCCTCTCCATGCTCGGCCCAGGTCGCTTCTGGAAGGATGAATGCTATCGAATGCGCCGAGGCGACCGTCCCGCGTTGCCCGCGCAACGCGGACGGTC
>DATLCC010000033.1:0-11271 GCA_035526585.1 Thermoplasmatota archaeon
AGGTTCTCCACGTGTTACTGAGCGGTCTGCCGAGGGCCGAACCCTCTCGACTCGCATGGCTTAAGCGAATTCCAATAGCGGTGGTCTCTGGCAGGATCAACCAGAATTGGCGGAGTGAAGCAAGTATCACCATCCATCCGCACGTTTGTGCGAAGAAGGGGATCTTGTCCGCTCCTTGTCCTTGCATCGAAGGCAAGACTTAGCACGTCTTGCTTCGCTTGTATTTGCACGTAGCAACTTGGCTCGAATCTCGGCTTCGAGAGGTCACGTTCGTCCGCGGCCGAAGCAGGCGGACGATCGGGTTTCTCGGAGCTTCACATCATCCAGATGGATGTCGCGTTTGCCACAGCTTGGATCTACGCGTTCACCGCGGCGTCTGCCGCTCGGCGAGTTTTGCGTCCGTGGCGCCGTACGAACCCCGGAGGGTCCGATGGGCTTCCGCCCCAATGCGCATCTGGTATTTAGAACCTCGCAGGCCCCGGTGGGGCCAAGGTCCGTGATTGCAGCACCGATCTTGTCGGTGTGATCGCGCCTTGCGGCGCACGCATTCCGGACTTCGTCCGGACTTGCGGGATGCCCCCGTACGCGCGGCCCCTATTTCAAGGTTCCGTCGCCGAGGTCCGCGCGCCGCGGCCCGCCCCGAAGGGCGCGCCGCACGCTTGCGGGATGCCCCCGTACGCACAGCTTGTATTTGTAGGCTTGCGTGGTGGAGAAAGCGCCCGACTGCCACGCGATGGCATGCCGCGCGCGGCGATCCCCACGAGCAAAACGCGCGCGCGTTGACGCGTTCGAACGCGCGCCCACGTGCCCATCTGGGGCGGCGCGCGTGGTGCGGGGTGTTGGAGACCCCGCGCGGCATGCCGCGGCCCGCAGACACGCGCGCGTGGGGCTTGGGCGCGCTTCTAGAAAGAAGGCCGGCTCGGCTCACGCCTGGACGCCGGTGGCGCTCGCCGCCGCCGTCGTGGGAGAGCTCTCCGAGAGCTGGATGTAGCGCGGGAGGTCCACGTGCGGGACGTACTTCACGTAGCGGCCCTCGCGCTGCTCCTCGCAAAGGCCCGCCTGCTTGAGCTTGCGCACGTAATAGCTCGTCGTGGGCTGCGGGAATCCGGAGACCGCGGCGAGCTGCTCCTGCGTGATGCCGGGCTGTGCGACGATCGCCCGGGCGAGCGTCAAAGCGCGCTCGCTCTGGAGGCACGCGAGCTGGGCTTCCATGCCCTTGTATTTCCCGTGGTTCTCGTAGTAGTTGCGCGTGCGGCCGAGCGCGCGGCTCACGACGAGGTGGTGGCGCTCGAGCTGTCGAAGGTGATAGACGACGGTGCCCCAGCTCTGCGTGCTCTGGCGGTGCACTTCACGCGCCGAGATGCCCGGGTGCTGGCGGATGATATCATAGATGTGGTTGCGCACGTCGTTCTCGAGGATGTCGGGCTTGTTGAGGCGCGTGTAGAGCGCCGCGAAGCCGAAGGAGACGTGCTGCCACGCGTAGGCCACGGCGCCCGCGACGAGCGCGAGGAGCGCGGCGGCGCCGGCCTTCTGCGCCGGCGTGTCGAGGAACGCGATGCTACCCGTGAGATCGACGCTCTGCACGTCGCCCGTCACGCGGGCGCCAAAGCTCGACGCGTAGACCGTGGAATCGGAGTCGCTGAGGCCGTCGCCGGGCGCGACGGGGCCGGGCGTGGCGATGAGCGCGCCCGCGGCCGTGACGTCGTCGCCGTGCGCGCGGTAGTCCTTGAGGCCGATGCGCATCGCGCCGTCCGCCGAGAGGAACTGCGCGGTGGTCGCCTCGATCGTGGGGGCCGCGCTGAAGATGCGCGCGCTTTCCCCGTGGAAGGTGCCGGTGACGCTCTCCGCGACCATGACGACCCAGGCCTCTTCGGTCTGGGTGACGGGGCCGGCGGACTGGATGCCCTCGACGCCGGAGGCGTAGTCCGTCGTGGCGGAGTCGCCGACGACGTGGAGCGTCGGGCCGTAGAGGAGGAGCGTGGTCTTGCCTGCAAGCGCGGCGTCCGCGACGCTCGCGGCGAGCTCGTAGGTGCCGAAGGCGTCGAGACAGTACGTGGCGGCGTGGCCGGGCGTGCAGGCATCCTCGACGCTCGTGACGCTCGCGAGGAGCGCCGCGCCGACGCCGCGGACGTCCGTCGCGCCAAGCGTCGCCGTGCCGAGACCGTCGGAGACGAGGGCGACGATCTGCGCGCCTTCGCCCGCGGCAAGGGTGAGCGTCGCGGTCTGGTACGAGCCGCGCTCGTCGATGTCGCTCACCTTGTTGGAGATGGACGTCTGCGAGCCGGGCTCCCCGTTGCGGACGATCGACGCTCCGATGCGCTGGATGGAGACGCCGGTCGCGTGGAGCTCGAGCACGGGGAGCGCGTCCGGGTCGCTCGCGAGGCCGAGCCCCGCGCTCGTGACCCGCGCGCCTTCGGGGAGACGCAGCATCGTGGTCTCGAGCTCGCCCTTCGCCGAGGCCGCGCTGGCCAAGGGCGCGAGGAGGGCGACCAGGGTGAGGAGGACCACGAGTCGGACGGGTCGCATGTCAGCCGAGCTTCCGCCCTGGCTGGCTTATAGTTTCGCGTCCAAGGTTGTTGTCCAAGGGGCCCCGGGCCCACACCCTTCCACGGGCCCACATACAGGTTACACAACAAGTCTTATCTGGACCAGACGGCGCTCCACGATATCGGAGGCATTAGACGAATGAACGCGCTCCCCCGCGCCATCGTTCTCGCTGGCATCATCGCCCTCGCCATCGTTCCGCTGCCCTTCGCGGCCGCGAGCGACTGCGTCGAGCTGGACACGGCGACGTTCGCCAACGGCCTGCACGTCATCGCGAACGCCGGACGGCAGCTCGCGCTCGGCTTCCAGAGCGACACGCCCGGCGACGGCATGAGCTTCGTCGTCATCGTCACGCCCTCCGTCTGCAGCGGCGTGGGCCTGGGCGACGGTCTCGACCTTTCCGGCCTCGCGCCCGAAGACGTCGAGGACGTCCTCGAGCAGACCCCGGTCTACCCGCTGCTCCCGTGAGTCAGCGGATCGCGAGCCTCTCCACGACGAGCGACTCGGTCGCGAGCCGGCCGCGCTGGTACGTCCTCTCTGTTCTGTACAGATAGTCCCCGCTCACGCTGAGCGTGGCTTCTACGGTGCATCCCATCCGTGCCTGACCACGCGGATGCATTGTATGAAGTTTCCTCATTTTTTCTTAATTGCTAGGAAGGTTTCCGGCGCGACCGGTGGGTCAGGTGGGGCCCACCTGACCCGCACCGGATCGCAAGACCCGGAAAACGCGAGGGGCCAACCCCACAGCCCGGCCAGGTGGCGGGTCACCTGGGCGGGGAGACTTTCATAAAAAAAAAAAGAGAACGGGCCCGCGCCGCTCGGGCGCGGGCGGGTCGGCGCCACCCTCACGCCTTGCGGCGCGAGCGCATCGCGAGCGCCACGGCGGCGCCGACGCCGGCGAGCGCGAGGAGCCCGAGCCCGGGCACCTCGCTCGCGGTGTCGCTCTTCGCGGCGGGGATCCCGCTCGTCTCGTCCGGGTCGTATTCGGGGAGGCCGCCGCCGCTTCCGCTGAAGCTCGCCGCGCGGCTGGTGTCGGGCCCGGCGGCGGGGGCGGTGGCGTCGAACGATGCCTCCGGTGTCGCGACGCCGCGGCCTTCGGCCATCGGCGCCTGCGATCCGGGTGCGTTCTGCATGGGCGCGGCGGGCGGCGGGGTCGCGTAGGGCGTGTCGCCCATCGCGACGCCGCCCTTCGCGGCGTACATCATGGGGTAGCCGCAGCTGTCGTCGTCCTCGCAGGGCGCCCAGCGCTGGATCCCCTTCGGGAGGATGAGGTCGACGCGCTGGATCTCGTCCTTCGTGACGACGAAGGTCTGCGCGCCGGCGAGGTATCCGTCCTTCCAGGCGTTGGCGTTGTAGTGGCCCGGGCTCACGAGGATCCTGAACGAGCCCGTCTTGTCGGTGATGGCTTCGCCCCAGTCGCCCGTCTCGGCGTTCCACACGTTGACGTGCGCGCCTTCGACGCCCTTCTTGGCGTCGGGGTCGACGACGTAGCCGACGAGCGCGAGCGTGGGCTTGGGCTTGGGGTCGATCTTGAGGTCCTGGTCGTTGTCGCCGCTCTGGAGCTTGATCGTCGTGGAGTACGGGAAGTACTGGTCGGGGCGCACGATGGGCTTCGCGATGAGGTCGCTGGAGACGTCCTCGACCGCGAGCGGCTCGATGCAGCACTGCCAGAAGTTGACGTCGACCTGCGTCCAGCCGCGCACGGTCTTGATCTCGTAGCGGCCGTCCTTGTCGGTCGTCGCGCTCGCGTAGCGGCCCCACTCGAGGCTGCGCACGTTGACGTTGGCGCCGGCGATGGGAAGGCCCGTCGCGCCGTCGACGACGCGGCCTGAGAGGATCGCGTCGCGCGGGGGGACCTTCATGAGCTTGACGAGCACCTTGACCGTCTCGCCTTCCTTCGATGTGACGGTCTGCGTCTCCTGCGCGAAGCCCTTGGCATACGCGGTGATCTGGTGCGGGCCGGGGTAGCTCTTGAACGAGAACGCGCCGTCCTTGTCCGTCGTGGTCTCCGCCCAGTCGTCGTAGCTGGGCGGCATGATGGCGATGCGCGAGGGCGCGGAGCTGTTGGAGACGCCGGAGCCGCTCTCGCTCGTCGTCGCGTTCGTCTCGGGTGCCGGCGCGTCGGAGGCGGGCTCGGTCGTCACCGTCTCGTCGACGGGCATCGCGTAGCAGCACGCGTAGCCCAGCGTCACCTGCGCGTCCTCGACAGGGTCGCCGTTCGCATCGACGACGACGCCTTCGATGATGGCGTTCTTCGGGGGCGGCGTCTTCAGCGTGAACGTCAGGTCGGTGACGTCGTCGTCGACGATGAGCTCGCGGCCGTCCCCCTGGCGCCACTCGTCGTAATAGACGTTGATCCAGCCCTTTCCGGCGGCGAGCTTGAGCGTGTAGTGGCCGTCGGCGTCGGTGATGGCGTCGGCGTTCTGGTACGCGCTCCGCTTCGCGTCGGAGGAGTCCGCGTACGTGTAGCCGTTCACGCGAGCGCCCTCGATCGGGTCGCCCGTGTCGCTCACGACGCGGCCGGAGATTTCGTAGACGTCCGCGTCCTGGCCGGCCGCCTGCGGCACGATGGTCGCGAAGCCGACGGCGATGAGGAGGACGGGAACGGCGAGGCCGAGCAGGGTGGATCTCATTCGGACACCAGGATACGAGAACGCGCCTGGCCGGATACCACGCGCGCTTCTGTTGGGGAAGCCCCGAACGTCCGTTTATAAGGCGGCGCCTTTGGTGCCGCCGTCTGGGGGCCCAGGGTCACGCGCCATGGCTGGGGCTAGGGCTAGGACGGGGCTGGGGGAGGGAGACCGGGGGCGTGGCCCGGGGCGAAAGTCGAACGAGGCGGCGCGAGGCGGCGAGGACGACGAACCAGCCTCGAAAGCCTCGTCACGCCTCGGACTCATCCGAAATCGAAGAGGCGGACCTGCCGGGTGGGGCGCCAGTCGATCGCGAGCCGGTCGAGGACGGTCTCGACGAGCCCCTTGTAGTAGTCCTTGTCGAGGCGCTTGAACGCGTCGTCCGTCGGCGGCTCGTAGCCTTGGGACGTCTTCACGTACTCGAGCTGCTCGCCCTTCTTGATCTCGCGGCCGTACATCTCCTGGTACTTGCGCGCGACCTGCGCGCCCACCGCGTTCTCGGCCGCGTAGTCGGCGAGCGCCTTGCCCATGCGCACGCGCATGACGAAGTCCTCGCGCCCGTACTGCGCCATGTCGAACGCCTTGCGCCCGATCTCCTTGGGGTCGCCCTTGCGCATGAGGAGGGATTCCGATACGGCATTCAACGTCTTGTCGAAGACCCCGCAGGCAGAGCTTGCCTTGAACGCGACGCCGTGCTTCTCGATGCGGCCATCGTGGTGCAGCAGGAGGTACGACTTCCTCTCGTGGAAATAGCCGGCCTTGTACGAGTCCTGCTCGAGGCGCATGAAGTTCTCGCCGCCAAGCTCCGTGCGCACGAAGTCGTCGACGACCTTGTTCAACGTCTCGATCTCGGGAGCCTTCGAGGCGTAGATGCCGTCGGTGTCGGTCTCCACCTTGCTGTCGCCCATCGCGTCCTCGACGCGGCGGATGAGCGTGCGCGCGACGCCTACGATCGCGACGCCGACGGGAAGCGATCCGTAGCGCGAGAAGGGGCTCGCCATGTTGCCGTAGATCGAGTTGAGGATGACCTTGATCACGTTCTGCTGCGCGCCGAGGCGCTCGCGCTCGCCGGGGTCCGCCGCCTCCTTCGCGCGCTTCTTGATCTCGCCGCGCAGCTTCAGCAGCCGGCGCACCTCGAGCGCCATCGGCGAGATGCCGTCGATCTCGACGATGAGGTTCACGCCGCGCGATTCGTCGGGGATGCTGTAGACGCGGCGCTCGCCGTCACGCCTGGACACGAGCGTCTTCGTGAGCGCCTCCGTCCCGAGGAAGCGCGTGTTGTCGGCGCCCGAGCCCAGCGACACCATGATGCTCGGGTACATCGAGCTGAAGTCGACCTTCCACATGGGCTCGAAGAGGCCGCGCTGGTAGATCTCGACGATCCCGCCGACGAAGGCGACGCCGCCCGTCTGGCCGAAGAGGTCGCGATATCGTTCCTCGTTCGTGCCGTCGCTCACGACGCGCGGCTGCACCTGCGAGAAGACGCGTCCCTGGAGCACGTTCGTGTGGAAGATCGAGGTGCTGCGGAGGATGACGTTCAGGGGCGCGCCGTAGAGCTCGGCGAGCGCGACGAAGTTCTTCCAGTAGATCTTCGCGAGGCTCCGCGTGAGCTTGATGTCGTTCCGATTGTAGTCGGCGAGGCGCTCCGTGCCCACGAGCGCGCGCGTGTCGCTCATGTCCTCCTTGATGACGGGGAGCTTCATCCATGCCCCGACGGTCTTGAGCTTGAGGTCCTTGATGCCGTGGAGCGTCTGGTCGAGCTTGATGCTATCGAAGACGTCGTACGTCAGGCGTCCGTCGAGCACGATCTCGTCGTCCTGCTCGATGGGGCCGCGCTGCCCGCGCCCGAGGCGGCGCGCGTCGAGGCCGTTCGCGCGGATGCGCTTGATCAGCATGGGCAGGTCGTATCCGCCGATGTTGTACCCCACGAGGACGTCGGGGTCGCACTCCTCCATGGCCTGCAGGAACTTCTCGCAGATGTCCTTGTCCGACCTGCCGTCGCCCAGGAACACGACGGGCTCCGCATCGTCGCACCCGTAGCCGATGGCGATGAGCGGGTCGCGCTCGGTCGGGAAGCCGCTCCCCGTCGTGAGCTGCTCGAGGTCGATGACCATGAGGCGCGGCGCGCGGCCGTGCTTGAACTGGCGGAAGTACTCGGGCTCGTCGATGAGCACGCGCTCGACGAAGGCGACGTGGTTGTCCGCCATCTCGAGCGGGCGCTCGTCCTTCGACATGTCCGTGACGCCCCGCACGGTCGAGAACTCGTAGCGCCACCACTCCTCGGGCGCAAGGCGCGAGAGCGGACGCACCAGGACCTTCTCCGCCTTCTCGGCGCGCAGCTCCCGCGGCCGCTTCGAGTACGCGTAAGGATGGAAGGGGGCGGGGACGCGCTGCATGCCCGCGGACGTCCAGATGTCGAGGTACTGGCGGTCGTTCTGGATGCTCCGGAACACCGCGAGGGGGACGTCCATCCGCTTCGCGGAGGGAGGCCTTCGGCCTAAGCGTTTTCCCCGGGCGCGAACGCGGGCAGCCACAGCCGCGCGCCCTCGTCGCCGCCAAGCGGGATCGTGTACGTGGTCGTCGTGACCTGAGGCATCGCGGAGTCGGTGTTGTCGGGCCGGATCACAAGCTGGAGCGTGTCGCCCGCCTTGACCTGCTGCGCGATGCCTTCGAGGAAGACGCGTACCGACATCGGCTCTCCCGTGGGCACGTCGGAGGCGTGGTCGCGCGACTCGCGCGTCGCGAGGTTCTGCCACCCGACGCTCACCTGCTCGCGCTCGCCGCTGGGGCTCACCTCGTACAGGCGCACCTCCAGGATGCCTTCGGGACGGTCCACGCTGACGTGGAGGTCCACGTACGGGTTCCCGATGAACAGCGTAGGCGCCGCGAACGCCGCGGTCTCGAACGCGATCTCCTCGGCGGAAAGGACGGGGAGCCTCTGTCCCGACATGGCCTGCGCCTGGGACGCGGGCGTCGCCGAGAGCGTCGCTTCGCCGTCCTTCGCCGCGCCAGGCGTCATCGCGCCGTCGGCGCCGAAGGCGTACGCCACGAGCGTCGACTCGACGGGCGGCCAGCTTGTGAGCTCCCACGTCCTGTTCGCGCTGTCCTGCACAAGGACAGGCGCCGCGGCCTGCTCCGCCGCGAGGGCGGCCGCATCCTTGCGCACGTAGGCGTCGAGGAACTGGTCGATCGTGGTGTTGTACTGCGTCCAGCTCTGATCGGGGTCGTACGAGTCGTGCCAGGGGATGTTGTGCTCCCACTGGCCCACGAGCATGCGCTTCGGGCCCGGCAGCTTCTGCCAGATCGTCTGCACGTGGTCCATCTTGACGTTGAAGTCCTTCGCGCCGTGCACGACGAACACAGCCGCGGTCGCATTCGCCACGGCGGCGCTCATGTCGCGCTCGTCCCAGAAGGCGCCGTGGACGCCGTCGCGGTACGTCTGCATCGGCGAGAGGAAGACGTCGAGCTGTTCTGGGCACACGTGCGTCGCTTGCGCGGGCCCCCATCCGGGGACGCCGGTGGGCTCCGTGTACGCGATGTCCACGAGCGCGGCGTACTCCGCGTTGAACGCGGCGCCGGTGTTGATCGGCACGCCTTCGAAGAAGTCGTAGCGGTAGTGGTCGCTGATCCCTTCGACGGGCACGATCGCGTCGAGGTGCGGCGCGGCGCCCGAGACGAGCCCTTCCCACGGCGTCGTCCCGTCGTACGAGACGCCCGTCATCGCGACGTGGCCGTCCGACCAGTCCTGCGCGGCAAGCCACTCGATCGCGGCGGCGACGTCCGCGTTCTCCTGCTGCCCGCCGATCATGAAGCACCCCTCCGAGAGGCCGGTGCCGCGCACCGACACGAGCGCGATCGCGTACCCGCGGCGCAGGAAGTGCTCGTAGAGCGAGCTGGGCGGGTGCTCCGCGCTGTACACGGAGGTCTCCGGGTTGAGGTTCCCGTAGTACGGGCCCATGTCCATGATGACCGGGACCTTCGTGCCCTCCGGCACGTCGGGCAGGTACACCGTGCCGTGGAGGGCGAGCCCGTCCGCGAGATCGATCGACGCTTCGAGGACGTCGCCCAGATCGTAGATCAGGTCCTCCACTCCGCGCTCGAGGTCCACGCTCGCGACGGCGGCGGGCTGGGGCGCGAGGCAGCCCGCTCCGAGGGCGAAGGCAAGGGCGAGGGCAAGCGCAAGGACGCGCATGCGGCCGGAGGGGGCCCCGCGACGGAAAAAGGCTGTTGCGGCGGCGTCACCCGACCACGGCCGCACGACGAACGTATTTGGCCGCGGATCAGCCTGGGTGCCCCGTGACGCGCGCCCTGCCCGTGCTCTCGTGCGCCCTGGTCGTCCTCGTCGCAGGCGCCGCCTTCCTGGGCGGAGGCGCGCTGCCGGCGGCCGATGTCGCTTCGCGGGATGCCGCGGCGCTCCCGTCGGGCGCGCATCCCGGCGGCGCCTACGTCTGCCCGCCCGGTGGCGCGCCCCAGCCCGCGGGCGGCATCTGCGCGCGTGCGTTCGCGGGCGCATCCGACCTCCTCGTCGAGCCCGATCTGGCCGTGAGCCCGCTCGACCCGCAGGTGATGGCCTTCGCCGCGAACGATGGACAGACCGTCCGCGCGATCGATCCGCTGCGATCCGGCAAGATGGAGCTGCGCACGCAGACGCTCGCGCTTTTCACGACCACGGACGGCGGCGCCACGTGGGACGCGCGGGATCTACCGCCGCCTCCGCCGCCGCCCGCGCCGCAGGACGGCGTCCTCCTCGCCGACACGCAGCTCTGGGACCCCACGATCGCCTTCGGCGCGGACGGCGCGCTGCAGGTGGGCGGCGTGCTCGTGTGGCAGGGCGCGGACGGCTCGGCGAAGCAGAAGCGCGTGTTCCACCTCGAGAGCGGCGACCTCGGCGCGTCGTGGAGCGACTGGCATCTCTTTGGCCGCAAGGTCGACCGCCCGTGGATGGCCGTCGAGTCCGGCGGGGCGATCGACCTCGTCTGGTGGGAGACGGCCGACACGACGCTCGGGTTCGCGCGCAGCGTGGATGGCGGCGCGACGTGGTCGCCGCTCGCGCCGGATGCGCCGCCCGTGCACTGCGATTTCCCCTCGCCGCCCGTGGAGCACGGCGGCGGGATCGTCGTCGCCTGCGCGCGCGACGAGCGCTTCCTCGTGGACGATGCGACGCCACCGCGCGGCCTCTACCGCTACGACGCGGAGGCGAACCGCTTCGACCTCGCTGGCCCGATCCCCGCGATGAGCATCCCGATGGTCCTAGCGCCCGAGGACGGCTCGCTCGTGATCGTCGCCGGCGTGTGGAACGTCTCCGACATCCTGATGCTGCGCAGCCTGGACGGCGGCGCGACGTGGACGAGCCTCCCGGACCTTGGCGCGCGCCTCGAGAACGCGGCCGGATGGTGGTTCCTGCAATCGATGGGCGCGAAGCTCGATCCGTGGGGCCACATCCATCTCTTCGTGCGCGGCGTCGCCGCCGGGCCGCACCAGGACCTTGGGCCCGCCGGGCCGTTCGTGGATCTCCCCGTGTTCCTCGCGGCCGCGAACGCGGACGAGTTCGCTGTCGCGCACGTGGTCCTCGACCCCGCGACGGGCGACGTGCTCTCGGAGCAGCTCATGACGCCGGCCGTGCCGCACGCACCCACGGGCTCCCCCTCGATCGGCCCCGGTCGCGCGGGGGACTACTACGGCATCGGGTTCGCCGAGGACCACGCGGTGCTCGTGTGGGAATACCAGCGCAGCCTGTTCCTCACGCATTGGATGCGGTGACCAAAACCCCGGAATGGGAGGGCTTTGCACGCGAGTGATCTTCCGCAGTACTCCGGCGCCGTTCATCCTCGTCGGCGTGGCACACATCTTGGCAGGATGGCCGCTGTTCAAATTCGCTGCCGAGACGCTCTTGGGGATTGGGACGGCACCGTTCGGATTTCTTTTCTTGCCTGTTGGCATCGCGTTCCTTCTCCTCCCTGCGCTTCTCTTGATCGGAACAGGACTTGCGCTTATCTTGTGGCTAAGGTGGGGGCCTTTCACCGCAATGCTCCTCGATGGGATCGTGCTTGTCGGATCGTTGGTCACAGGATTGCAGGGGGTGCCCCGTATGCTGGTC
>DATLCC010000034.1:0-20878 GCA_035526585.1 Thermoplasmatota archaeon
GACCGTCCCGTTGAGGTTCACGATGGCCTTGCCCGCGCTCACCGTGCCATCCACCACGCGCAGCGTCTGCGGAGTGGGGAGCGTCACGTTCGGCCCCGCGCCCGTGAGCGCGCTGAACTCCGTGAGCGCATCCCCGATGCTTGGCGCGAACACGCGCTTCGTCGTGTAGTCGTGCGCGTCGATGACGGCGAAGCGGCTGATCTTCAGGCCTTCCGTCAACGGGAACACGTACGCGTCGCGCACGGTCCCGTCGCCCATCTTGATGGGGTAGAGGTAGCCTTCGCTGATGCCGAGGCTGATCGACCCCGCGCCTTTGGTCGCCTCGCCGCTTCGCATCAGCGCCGTGAGCTGCGACACCGCGGTGTCGTAGTCGATGAGCGCGTCGTCGAAGCGGTCGTAGAACGTCGTCTCTCCCGTGCGCGTGTGGATCAGCACGTAGCCTCCCAGCTGCGCGGAGTTGAGCTGCCGCATCGGGAGGAGCCAGTACGTCTCGTTGTCCAGGCGGATGTAGCGCACGGTCACGTCGTCGGGCGTCACGAGGCGGTTCGCGTCGAACCAGCGGTAGAAGAATCCCTCGCGGTGCTTGCCCCAATAGCTCGCCCACTCGTAGACGTACGTCTCCGGGTAGACCATCTCGAGCCAAGGGAGCTCTGTCGGCGCATCGGCGACGTCGACCATCCGCTCCTCGCCCGTGTACGCGTCGATCACGAGGAGCTTCTCCATGTGCGCCTGGCTTTTCAAGTCGAGGCGCGCGAGGTAGCCGATCCAGTAGGGGTGCAGGTCGTCGTCCATCTGGAGCGCGACGTCCTCGAGGATCCACCGGAACTCCCCTTCGTTCTCGGCGAAGCGCGCGACGCGGTGCTGCCACCAGATGCTGTCGAGATGGACGTTGAGCGTGCCCTTCACGACGCTCGGGACCTGGTTCTTCGCGTCGTTGTGCACGTAGATGACCTTGTCCGACAGGCGACCGCCCAGGAGCCACTTCGCCGTCTCGGGCGCCGGAGCGTGGACCCAGAGGAACTCGCCTTTCACCGTGTCGGGGTACGTGTTGCGCGTGAGAAGGAGGGGATCGTGCGAGAGGAAGCTCGCGTCCTCCGCGTAGCCGTTCTTGAGGAGCTGCGAGGCGACGTCCCACGGCACGAGGCGCACGTCCTGCGGGCCCGCGAGCGCGGGCGCGTCCGCGGACACGACGTTCGACTGGAGGTCCGCGTAGATGGGCTCGCGCACGCTGTCCGCGCCCCACGCGGTGTACGGGAAGATGGCGAGCGCCACGAGCGCGACGATGATCGCGCCTCCGATGCCCGGGAGCGGGCGGAAGAGGGGGCGCGAGCCCGCGCGGTAAGGGCGCCCGAGGACGAGGCCGTTCAGGATGCACGCGATCGCCAGGAGCGTCAACGCGCCTCGGATGCTGCCCGGGTACGCGTTGAAGAAGGCCGCGAGGAGCCCGACGAGCAGCCCGCCGACCGCGCTCATGATGGCGCGGCGAGCGTCGAAGGGCGCGCGCAGGCCGAACGCGAGGAAGCCCAGGAGCGCGAAGCAGAGCGCGGTGAGGAGCACGCGCCGGCGACGCCGCGCGCCATGGAAAAGGGTTGCTCACGGCGCCGGACGCAGCTCGACGCGCGCCGCGACGCCGGCGAACGAGTACGCGATCGCGTAGGGCTCGGCCCCTTGCAAAGCGCCGAAGGAGACCCACCCTTGGACCTCCTCCTGGCCCGCAAGCTCGCGCGCCTCGGGGAAGGCCGCGTCCCCCATCGCGCGCGTCGCCGCGACGTCGCGCCCCGCCACGAGTCCCTTCGCGTCCACGAGCTGGAAACCGGAGGCGCTCACGCGGATCGCACCCTGGGCGTCGTTGTGCAGCCGCAGGAGCACGAGGTTGGGGTCGCCCGTGTCGGCGATGCGGAGCGTCACCGGCGCGGTGACGACCGCGCTCGCGCAACCGGCGAGCGTCGCGGCCAAGGCGAGGATGAGGAGCGCGCGGAGCATGCTTCGCGGCAGAGGCCGGGGGTGCTTGAGCTTCGCGCCTGCCGGGAGCGCGTTTGGATGCTTCTAAGCCCCGGGCCGGGCTCGGGCTCGCCATGACGAAGCCCTTGACGCCGGAGGAGGAAGCGCTCGCCGCGCTCCTGGAGCGAGCGTCGCTGCCGCGTCCGCAGGCGCGCGCGTTCGCGGCGCTCGCGCGCGGCAGCGGCCACGCCGCGCTCGATCTCGCCGCCGCGACCGGCCTCTCGCGCCAGAGCGCGGCGGACGCGGGGAACGCGCTGGAGCTCGCGGGGCTCGCGCGCGTGGAGAGCGTCGCGTCGGGTGGGCGGCCGATCAGACGATATCACCTGGCGGGCGCCGGCCTCGCGGCGCTCCTCGCGACGCGGCGCGCCGCCCTTGCGCGCGAGCTCGCCGCGCTCGACGAGATGGAGGCGCGCTTCTCGTGAGCTGGCAAGACATCGTGCTCGCCGTGACGGCGGTCGTCTTTTTCCTGGCGCTCCTGCCGTCGAACCTGGATGCGCGCACGCAGATCTCGCGGAGGACGAGCGTGCCCACGGCGGCCGCCGTGTGGGTGCAGGCCGCGACGTTCGCGACGCTCGGGCTCGCCTTCAGCGCCGCGGCGACGTTCGCGATCGCGATCGCTTGGACGCATATCGCGGTGTGGAGAGGCACGCGAGACATCTAACAGGATATGGCGGGCTCGTGAGCAGGGATCAACGACACGCGTGACGAGAAGGGCATTTCCATTCACGGGGCGGAGACATGCTTGCCTGGGGCGAAATTTTTCTGCGGAAAAATTTCGCGATGCCCATGCTGGCAAGGATAGGGGTGACGGGGGTATCGTCTGTGCCCCTGTAGGCAGCCATTGCCCCAAGGATGCACGCCAATGGCATTTTGTTTCTATGCCTGGTGCTGTCGTCTCCCAGTCCAACCCTGCCACTCCCATCCTTGCCGAAGCGGGGAACCGAATTTTTTCCGCAGAAAAATTTCGGCCCTGACAAGAATGCGCACCGGGGCAGCGCCGAGACCACCAAACTTGCAAGTGGGCGCGATTCACCGCGCAAGCTCTCGCAGCTTGCCATCGGGTTCGCCCACGACGACGCGCCACGTCATGCCGAGGAACATCCCGTTCTCGACGACGCCGGGAACCTGGTTGAGACGCTCGTGGAGATGGCGCGCGTCGTCGATGCCGTGCGGGAACTTCACGTCGAGCACGAGGTTGTTGTTGTCCGTGACGACGGGCTTCCCCTCTTTCACGCGGAGCGTGGGGTGATAGCCTTCCTTCAACAGCCGCCGCTCGACGACCTTGTAGCCGAAGGGAAGGACCTCCACCGGAAGCGGGCTCTTCGTGCCGAGCTTCTGCACGATCTTCGAGGGGTCGACGACGATGATCTGCCTCTGCGTGAGGCTCGCGACGATCTTCTCGCGCAGGAGCGCGCCACCGAGCCCCTTGATGAGATCGAGCTTGGGATCGACCTCGTCGGCGCCGTCGATCGTGACGTCGATGCTCTCCACGTCGTTCAGGTCCACGAGCGGGATGCCGACCTCGCGCGCGAGGGCCTCCGTCTTGAGGCTCGTGGGGACGCCGCGGATGCGGAGCCCTCGCTTCACGCGCTCCCCCAGGTGCTTCACGGCCCAGTCGGCGGTGCTGCCCGTGCCCAGCCCCACGATGGTGTCCTCGCGCACGTACGCGCACGCGGCTTCCGCGGCAGCTTTCTTGGCAGCGTCCTGAGGGTTCATGGGTGTCCATCGCGGGGGTCGCGTTAAGTACTTCGCACGCGCCTGGGGGCCCCATGAGAGGCTGGAGCATCGCGTGCGTCACGTTCGTCCTGTTCGCGGGATGCATGTCGGCGTCGCAAGAGACGCCAAGCTCGGACGACGGGTCGACGCCCAGCGCGTCCGGAACGAGCGCGGACACGGACGCGACCGCCCCAGCCCGTGCTTCGGCCCCGGAGGCCGCGAGCGCTGCGGACGGGGCGACAGCGCGCGTGGTGCCCATCCATCTGGAAGGGAGCATCCCGACCTTCGTGGAGGCATGCATCTCTGCCGTCGTCGTCGGAGAGTGCATCGGCGCGCCCCCTGACGCGAAGTTCGACAACCGCTATCTCGTCGAGGAGACCGGCAACGTGACCGCCTTCCTCGTCACGCTCACCTGGACCGCGAGCTCGCCCGCGACGGAGCAGCTGAGCTTCTCGTTCCACAGTTTCAACGAGGACTTCTCGACCGTCGAGGAGCACGGCCGGGCGTTCGGGCCCTCGCCCCTCACGATCGAGATCACCTCACCCGTCGAGCTCGAGCCCGGACTCACGCACCGCATCGGCGTGGGCGTCCCCTTCTACGGCGCGCGCGCCTTGGTCGCTGGCGTCAACGTGGCCGCCACGACCGACCAGGACTTCGTGCTCGATGGCGCGATGACCCTCGCGCAGGTCGCGCCCGCGGCGCCATAAGGGTTAAAGCCGCATCCCCGGTTGGCCGCGCAACATGCTCCGAGAGTGCCCTAGCCACGGGTATTTCCGCGGGGAGACGTGCGAGGATTGCGGGAAGGAAGGCCGCTTCCTCATGAACGAGCACGAGCTCAACCGCGTAGGCCGCATCATGGCCGGCGTCCTTCGACACTTCCCCGAGAAATTCGGCGTCGAGATGGACGCGCAGGGATGGGTCGACGTCGAGGCCTTCATCGGTCAGCTTCGCCAGCAGAAGGACCGCCTCCACTGGATCAAGCCCCACCACCTCGTCGCGATCGTCGCGACGGACCCGAAGGGGCGCTATCAGATCGAGGGCGACCGCATCCGCGCGACGTACGGGCACTCGATGAAGCTCGACCTCAAGGACCTGCCGGGCGACGACATCCCCGACGATCTGTACTACCCGGTCACGGAGGAGGAGGTCGAGCTGATCCTCGAGCGCGGCCTCTTCCCCACGGACCGCCAGAAGGTGCACCTCTCCCGCTCGTACGAGAACGCCCTCTCCGCGGGCCTGCGCCGCAGCGAAGCGCCCGTAATCCTCAAGATCGACAGCTTCGCCGCGCGCCACGACGGCCACCTCATCCAACAGGCTGGGAAGACCGTCTACATCACGGACGAAGTGCCCTCGAAGTATCTCTCCCGCGCGGATTGACGCCGTCACGACAGACGACGTGATCGTCGCTTTCGGGATAGGGAACGGGTTCGGGATAGGCGAAGGACACCGCTGGCATGGCGGCCCCTTCGCCGTTCCCGAACCCTATCCCGATCCCGAAGGAGGCAACCATCGCGACCTCGATCTCGGAAAGCCCGTGTTGGCCCGACAGAGGGCACGGTCAAAGCGCGCCTTCAGAACGCTTATCTCGGGGGCTTCCGTAGGTCAGATCATGAAGCCCGTCCTCCAGGCTTGGCCCGCCAAGAAGAGGACGAACATGTTCCTCCCCTTCGCAGGAGGGATCTTCCTCCTCACGTTCCTGATCGTCGCGTTCGCGACGCAGAACTTCTTCCTCGCGCTCCTCCTCCCGCCGATCCTCGCCGTGGGCGGCGCGTGGGCGCTCCTCGGGTGGCCCACCATCCAGACGAAGGACGGTCGCCCGCTCGTCGAGCCGCGCTACAAGCCGTACCTCTTCTTCGCCCTCGCCCCGCTCTTCGCGATCCTCCTCTACCCGATCCTCGGCGTCGCCATGACGCAGGCCGGACTCCCCTCGGCGCAATGGGCCACGATCCTCCTCATCGTCGTCTGCATCGGGCTCGCGGTCGCCGGCGCGTACCTTCTGGTCGGATTCCCGAACCTCGCCGCCTCCGCGCGCCGCCAGTACGAGCAGCTCCCACCCGAGCGCCGTCCATTCCTCTTCTTCCCCATCACCGTCGTCCTCTTCCTCATCCTCTACCTGAGCCTCGGCGTCGCATCGACGAAGCTCGTCGGAGCCGTCGGCGGCGATCCGACGCCCCTCCTCAACGTGCAGATCCTCCTGCTGATGCCGATCTGCCTGATCCTGGCCGGCCTCATCGCATGGCTCCTCGTCGGGATCCCGAAGCCCCAGAAACGCGACGGCGGCTACCTGCCCAAGGTGAGCGGACGCCACAGGCCGCGCCTGTTCGCGGCCACCGTCCTCGTCGGCGGCATCCTCCTCACGCTCGTCCTCGGCGCGATCCTCACGTTCTACACGCCGCTCCCCTCGACGGCCGTCCTCGGCCTCGCGGTGCTCCTCGGGTTCGCGCTCGCCTTCGGCATCGCGGCGCTCTCCTGGGGCACCCCCGCGCGCTGGCGCCAGTACGAGGACTACCGCCCCGGCGTGAACCCGCGCCTGCGCACGCCGCTTCTCATCGCCACGTCGCTCGCCGCGGGCCTCGTCATCGCCGTGGGCATCGGCCTCGCGGACATCGACCTCTTCTGGGGCCTGCTCGCGGGCCTCGTCACGGCGGGCATCGTCCTGCTGTTCCTCACGGGCACGCATCGCCGCATCGCGGCGCGCCGTGGCCAAGCTACCCTGGTCCCTGATCTCCCGGACGGCATGAAGCCCCTCATCCTCTTCCCCACGTGGATCCTCATCAGCGTCCTCCTGTTCGCGGTCCTCACATACGCCCTCCCAGGCCTCGTGCCCGTGAACGCGCTCCTCTCGCTCCTCGTGGGGCTCGGCGTCGCCTTCTTCGTGCTGGAGCAGCCGCTCCTCAAGGGCGTCCTCGACGAACGCAAGCGCGAGCGAGCGAAGAGGAAGGAATGGGAAGCGCGGCGGAAGCAGAAGCTCGCCGAGGCCGAGGCCGGCAGCGCTTCCCGAGACGCGCCTTAAGAAGGGCGCTTCGCGCCCAAGTTTTCAAATATCAGTGCCCCCGTCGCCGGCGCACCAGAAGCCGAGCTGGCGCGCAGCCGTGGCCTCTGAAACGACCTCATGCCGAGCTGGCGCAGCTGGTAGCGCGTGGGACTCATAATCCCAAGGTCGCCGGTTCGAGCCCGGCGCTCGGCACTTCTAGCGTCATTCTGGGGTCCGCCGCAGCGGACCCCTTGCGCACTCGCGGCAGGGCGCTGCCGTCTCGAGTTGGCCGGTTCGATTCGGACGCGTCACCTACGGGCGACCGCGCGCTGCGCGCGCTCGCGTCCTCGCGAAAAGGCTTCGGCCTTTTCGCGCCCAGCGCTCGGCACTTCTAGCGTCATTCTGGGGTCCGCCGCAGCGGACCCCTTGCGCACTCGCGGCAGGGCGCTGCCGTCTCGAGTTGGCCGGTTCGATTCGGACGCGTCACCTGCGGGCGACCGCGCGCTGCGCGCGCTCGCGTCCTCGCGAAAAGGCTTCGGCCGTTTCGCGCCCGGCGCTCGGCACTTCTCACGATGCGTCCGCTGCGCGGACGCGGCGAAATTTTCTCCGGAAAATTTCGCTGACAGCGGCAGGGAGGCCCCCGACGGAGGTCTTTGGGACAAATGCGGACAGGCGTTGCTCGGATCGCGCCATCCTGCAAACACGTCACCCCCGTCCTTGCCAGCCGTCGGGCGAAATTTTCGGCAGAAAATTTCGCTGTCTAACAGCCACAGTGGGCAGTGATCCCGACTCACTTGCGGCGCAACCGCCGCGCCGCGTCAGCGAGCGTCGCGTCGCTGATGCCCGCAGCCGCGCTCTCGTGGAATGCGTCAAGGTCGCGCCCGGGGGCGCGACCTTGCGAGTGATATCTCTCGGCTTGGAGCGCCATTTCGAGCTTGTCGAGCTGGTGGACGAGGTGCGCTTCGGGCGTGGCGTCGCTCGCGAGCTCTTCGAAGCGCGCGAGGAGGCGCGAGCGCAGCGGCAGGGGGAGCGTGTCGACGAGGTCCTCCAGCGCGCGTCGCTCGCGGGCGATCTTTTCGCCTTTGTGGGCGTATTCACCCGGGATCAGGTCGCCGAGGATCGCTTCGGCGAGGTCGTGGGTGATGGCGAGCTCGAGGAGGCGCGCGCGGTCGAGGTGCGGGCGTTCTTCCGCGGCCGCGAGCGCGAGGAGCGCGACGCCCCAGCTGTGGTCCGCGACACTTTCCGGGCGCTTGATGCCTACGCGTTGCCAGCCGCGGCGCATCTGGTCCTTGAGCGCGATCGCCCGCCGCATGAATTCGAGCGTGCCGGGGTCCACCTTCGCATCAGCGGCGAGGTGCGGAAAGGCGTTTCCTGTCGCTCGGAGCGCATTCATGTCTGGGCCGATATTTTTCTGCGGAAAAATTGCGGGTCCTTGCTTCGGCAAGGATAGGAGTGACGGGGTTGTCCGGGGTGCTCTCTATACCTCATCGAGGCCAGGTGGCGCCACCTGGAGCCCAGATGGGCGCCATGCGGGGAGACGCCTGGCCAAGGAGGGGGTGGGCGCGTCGTCCGGACCACCCGTGGTCACCTTGTGAATGCGTAACCCAAGAGTTACGAATGTATCCGGCGGGGGATGATGTGGTTCCCCGCGTGCGTCACGCGCGCGCGACGGCAGCACTCACCCCACAGGCAGCGGCGTCATCGCGATCCCCTGTCGCGGGCCGGAGCATTCTCATCCACTCGTCACCCCCCATCCTCGCCAGCCGGCGTGCGAAATTTTCCGCAGAAAATTTCGCTCTCGACCGGCCGGCGCAGAGCGCCGACCGGTCTCGCAAGCTCTTTAGCCGGTCCTCCGGCTCCGCGGCCAATCACATGGTCGACGAGCCCCGTCCCTGGTGGAAGCGCGCCCTGCTCTGGGAGATCCCCTTCCTCGCGGCGCTTGGCGCGTTCATGCTGTGGGTCCGCCTGCTCCCCGCGAAAGCGATCGTGCTCACCGAGCGCGCGTACTACATCGGCACGGACCCGTTCTACCACTACCGCGAGATGCTCGGGATCGTCCGTTCCTTCCCGCGCGTGCCCCGCTGGGACCCGTGGACCTATTATCCGAACGGGACGGCGACGAACCAGTTCGGCACGCTCTTCGACTGGGCCGCAGCGGCGTACGTCGTCGTGACGCAGGGGAAGGACGCCTCCGAGGTCTACATCCAGCACGTGCTGGGCATCTACCCCGCGATCCTCGGCGCGATCCTCATCGTGCCGTTCTACTTCGTCGCAAAGAGGCTCCTCGGCCTCTCGGGCGCGATCGTCGCGAGCCTCACGCTCGCCGTCCTCCCGGGCGAGTTCCTCATCCGGAGCATCGCCGGCTACTCGGACCACCACGTCGCCGAGGCGCTCTTCGCGCTCCTCTCGATCCTCGGCGTCTACGTCGCCGCGGAGCGCGGGCACGAAGCGCGCGACGCGATCCGCGCCCGGGATTGGAAGGGCGCCCGGAAGGCCATCCTCTTCGGGATCCTCGGCGGCGTCGCGCTCGGGCTCAACTTCTACGCCTGGCCGCCCGCGCTCCTCTTCCTCGCGATCCTCACCGTCTGGCTCACGATCGTGATCCTCGTCGAGACGGCGCGCGGCAACGATCCCGGCGGCCTCGCCTTCGGCGCCGCGATCTCCTTCGCCGTCGCAGGGCTCATGATGATCCCTGTCATCGAGACGACGGACATCAGCGACTTCAACGCGTACGGCATCCTGCAGGTGATCGCGCCCCTCCTCGCGGCCGCATGGGTGTATGCGCTCGACTTCACCGCCCTCGCCTTCCGCCGCCGCGGGTGGCCCGTGTGGGCCCTGGGCGGCGGGCTCGCGGCGCTGGGCGCCGTGGCGCTCGTCGCGATGACGCTCCTCGCGGGCCGCTTCGTGTCGAGCATCCTGTGGGGGCTCTCGTGGGTCACGGGGGTCGGAGTGCCGCGCACGACGCTCACCATCGCGGAGGCGCGCGAGGCCGCGTTCTTCTGCGACCACGACACCGCGAACGCGAGCTGCCTCGGCGCCGACTTCGGCATCGTGCCCGCCGTCACGTTCCTCCTCCTCATCGCGCTCTTCGTCTGGACGGTGTGGAAGCGGCGGCACTCCGACATCCTGCTCCTCGTCTGGAGCGTCGTCATCTTCCGCGCGACGGACACCCAGATCCGCTTCTCCTACTACCTCGCGCTGAACATGGCGCTCCTCATCGGCTGGGCCGCCGCGCGCGTCGCCGAAGCCGTCGGGCTCGAACGCCAGAGGCGCACCGAGACAAAGGTCGTCTCGCCCGGGGCCAAAGGAAAAGGGCGCAAGACCCGGACCGTCGAGGCCAAGGCGCGCGCGTCGCGCCCGATCCAGATCGGGGCCGTCGCGGCGGTGCTCCTCATCGTCTTCCCTGGCAACGTCTTCGCCCTCCCCGAGCGCGGGTCGTACCCCGGCTGGCTCGCCGCCGGGATCCGCGCGCCGGATGGCGACCTCGTCGTCTGGCTCGAGGGGCTCGACTGGATGCGGGTGAACACGCCCGATGCGGGAGTCGACCTCTCGCTCATCGTGCCGCGACCTCCGCAGGGGGAGCGGTACGACTATCCGCCGCAGACGTA
This sequence comes from Thermoplasmatota archaeon, assembly GCA_035526585.1. Lineage (GTDB taxonomy): Archaea > Thermoplasmatota > SW-10-69-26 > JACQPN01 > JAJPHT01 > JAJPHT01. Next base: position 10,300 of record DATLCC010000034.1, read on the forward strand.
CGGCGTGCTATCATGGTGGGACTATGGCCACTGGATCGAGACGACGGCGCTGCGGCCGCCCGTCGCGAACCCGTTCCAGCAGGCCGCTCCGTTCGCGAGCCTCTGGTTCACCGAGACCGACCCCGCGACGGCGGAAATGGCGCTCGACGATTGGGTCGGGGACAAGGGGCCGGTCCGCTACGTCTGGATCGACGACGAGATGGCGACAGGCAAGTACGGCGCGATCACCGTGTGGGCGCACACGCAGAACGAGTCGCGCCCCACGTGGGGATCGCAGCCCGCCGTGACGACGCGCCCCTTGGAGGTCAACGGGAAGACGGCGAACGTGCTCGTGCCGAGCGCGGCGTACACGGACTCGATGATGTCGCGCCTGTACGATCGCGACGCCGACGGCCTCTCGCACTACCGGCTCGTCTACGAGCACCCCAGCTACGACGCGTTGGGGAGCGTCGCCTACGACAACGGGCAGGCGCGCTGCCTCCACGACGTGATCCCGAGCCGCTCGTGCCCGGTGAGCATCGAGAACGCGCACGTCGATGCGTGGCGGGCGGATCCTTCGCGCGCGGTGGCGCTCGGCCAGGACGCGCACGCGTACGACCTCGCGGTCCACTCGCGCCTCAAGCTCTTCGAGCGCGTCGAGGGCGCGCGCATCACGGGCACCGTCGCGCCCGGTGCGAAGGTCGAGGCCACGGTCGCGCTCGTGCTGGACCACAGCGACGGCCGCGCGCGCCAGTGGGACCACACGGTGAGCGCGACCGCGGGCCCCGACGGCTCGTTCGAGGTCGTCTGGCCGTATCCCACGACGGAGTTCCTCACGCCCGCGGAGGGCGGCACGAACACGCTCGCGCACACCCAGGGGCAGGTGCTCGTGCGCGCCGGCGCGCTCGCGAAGCGCATCGACGTCACGGAGCGCCAAGTGCTCGATGGCGAGACGGTGCCCGTCGACCTCGCCGGGTGAGGTCAGCAGACTTCCGAGGCGAGGATCGCAAGGCTTGCGAAGAGGCCAAGGCCGACGTGCCCATCGTAGCAGTCCGCATCACGCAGATGATAGCTTTCTCCCGGCACTGGCGCATACGGCTCGCCCTGGAAGTAGCGGGGTCGCACGTCGCGCCCGCGACCGTCGAGCCACCACGTCGTCGCGTCGCAGTCCCAGCCGTGGTGGATGCCGCTCGTGAACGAGCCGCACGCCTCGCGGCCGTAGATCTGGGGCAGAGAGCCCAGCGGCGCCTTGACGCCGGCGTTGAACGCATCGTCTCCGAGCTTCGCGTAGTAGGTCCAGTACTGCGCGCCCGTGAAACCCACGTCCCCGCGTGTCACGATCTGCGGCTCGTTCACGCTCGGGGCGTCCGCGCTCCAGAGCGGCCCGTCCCCGCCGCGCCCGTGGCGGAAATACAGCAGGCCACCGTCCGCGGGGGTGTTGGGGCCAAGCAGGAAGTCGACGTTCTCGTTGAGGCCCCGGTGGCCGTCGTAGAAGGTGAAGGCGATGCTCGCGCGGTCCTTGCGGGCCTCGTCGAGCGGCACGGCGCCCCCCTCGGCAAGCGGCGCGGGGCGCGCCGGTCGCAGCGCGGACGGCGTGCCGGCGTTGCAATCGCCGCGAGGTCCATCGAGCGCGAGCTCCACTGCGTCCCACCAGGAGGCGGTCGGGTCGCCGATCGTCGGCGCGAGGGCGGGCGCCCAGACGAGGGAGCCATGGTCGGTGATCGGCTGGTGGTGCCGGCCGGGGGTCGTCCCATCGCCGTCGTCATCGGGGAACGGCTCCAGGACGCCGACGACGGGCAGCGCCGGTTGGCGGCCCGTGAGGGCGCCACCGGTGGGATCGGAGACGACGATCTCGCTGAGCGCTCCTCCCGTGGGATCGGGGACGTCCGTCGCGCGCGGGGCGCCGCAATCCCACACGGTCGCGGCGGGCGCGGCGCTGTCGCTCTCGAGGATGCCGGCATGCTCCGCGCTCCCGAAGAGCGAGACAGGGAATGGGACGTTGAGCGCGCTCGAGGAGCGTTCCGGATGCGTCTCGTCCTCGAAGCGCAGACCCAGCGCGCCGTCTGGATCGGCGTCGTTCACGCTGCGGGCGACGAGGCGCCCGTCCTGGCAGTCCGCGTAGGAGAGGAGCGCGCCCGTGCCGCTCGTCGTGCCGGGCGGAAGCGGCGCGCTCGTGCATTCGACGCCGGGAACGTCGTCCGGAAGGCCCGCGTCGCCCCAGACCATCGTGTGGTTCGCGTACAGGACGCGCTCGTTGAGGTGGAACTCGGCGAGGCCGCCGCAGTCGCGCGCGCGGACCTCGGGGAGCGAGAACTCGCAGGGATCCACCATGCCGATGCCGATCATCTCGCTCACCCACCCGCCGCTGTTGTATTCCCCGCCGGGCGGGCAGACGGTGGTGTCGAGAAGGAGCGCGGAGGCGTAGTCCTGGATCGCGCTCTCGGCGAGGCCGACGTACCCGTCGCGGTTGCAGTCCTTCCAGTGGCCAAGCATCGCCCGGTGGTGCGCCGGTCCAGGTGGGAGGACGCGGCCATCCAGCGCGGCCAGGTTCGGGTCGAGCGTCAGCTCGTCGACGCTCTGGAATGCCTGGAAGTAGACCTGTGCCGGCCCGGACCCCATGTCGGGGTCGGAGAACATGAGTCCCGACGCGCGATCGAGCGCGGTGCTCGGCTCGAGGCCGCCCGCCGCCATCCACGTCGCCGCGCCCGAAGGCGCCGCGAGTCCGAGGGTCACGCCGAGGGAAACGGCGACGAGGAGGACGGCACGGCGCACGCGCTCAACGAGCCAAGGTGCGGACAAAAGCTCTCCGTATGTATCGGCTCAGGGTGACACGCTGTCACGACGCGCGATGCGCCAAGGTGGACACTACGGGTACGCCCGGCTTGGCGTCCTTGGGAACGGTGTCGCGTCCCGGATATGCTCCAGCTTCCCGAGCCAGCGCACGACGCGCTCGGTACCCAGGCCGAAGCCCGAGTGCGGCACCGAGCCGTAGCGCCTGAGGTCAAAGTACCACTCGTAGGCGTTGAGGTCGAGCGGCGTGCCGTCGCGTTTCGCCTGGGCTTCGAGGCGCTGCTTCATCCACTCGTTGTCGACCGAGCGCTGGGAGCCGCCGATGATCTCGCCGTAGCCTTCGGGCGCGATCATGTCGGCGTTCGCGACGGTGCCGTCTCCGTTCGAGTGCATGTAGAACGCCTTCATGTCGGCGGGCCAGTCCTTCACGAAGACGGGTTGCGTCTCGCCTTCGACGAGCGCGACCTCGTCGGGCGCGCCGAGGTCCTCGCCCCATTCGATCGCGCCGCGCTTGCGCCCCTTCGCGTCGCGTCCGCGGTCGTAGTCCTTCTTGCGCAGGATCGCGATCGCGTCGTCGTACGTGTAGCGCTTGAACGGGGTCTGGATCCTGAGGAGCTCCTGCGGGTCGCGCCCGAGCTCCTGGAGCTGCGGCAGCGCGGTGACGGCGACGCGGTGCGCGACGTATGTCACGAGCTCCTCCTGGATCTCCATGTTGCCCGCGTTGTCCACCCACGCCTCCTCGGCCTCGAGGTGCTGGAACTCGGTGAGATGCTTGCGGGTGCGCGACTTCTCGGCGCGGAAGCTCGGGAGCAGGCAGTACACGCGCTCGAGGCCGTAGATCAGCGCTTCGAGGTAGAGCTGGCTCGATTGGGAGAGGAACGCCTTCTGGCCGAAGTAATCGAACTCGAAGACCTCGCTGCCGCCTTCGCAGTTGTTCGTCGTGATGACGCTGGGCGTGACCTCGTAGAAGCTGCGCGCGTCGAACCATTCGCGGAACGCCTGCAGCGTCTTCGCGCGCAGGATCATGGACGACGTGAGGTGGCGCGATCGCAGGAAGAGGTGCCGCTTGTCCAGGAGCGTCTCCTGCGCGTCGGCGTCGATGGTGCTTTCGTAGATGGGGAAGTCCGTGCTTTTCCCCACGAGCTGGAAGTCGTCGACGCCGATCTCGAAACCGCCCGGCGCGCGCTCGTCGGCCTTGACGGTGCCCGTCAAGCTGACCGACGCTTCCATCGCGGCCTGCTGCGCCTGCTCGAAGCCCGCGTCGGTGGCGACGCCCTTCTTGGTCGTCGTCTGGATCGTCCCGGTCGCGTCGCGCAACGTGGCGAAGACGATCTTCCCTGAGGTGCGGTAGCGCCAGACCCACCCGCGCAGCGTCACCTTCTCCCCGGTGTGCTTGCCGGCGAGGACGTCGCGGATCCGGACGATGGGCGTCGTCATGTCGCCTTCGCCAAGCCGGCCTCCGGGCATAAAGGTCCCCTCCGCGGGCGCAGGGTTGGCGCAAAGGCGAAGCGTGCCCCGCGCGACGCGCCCCCATGCGTCTCCCGCTCGCCGGCATCGCGATGGCACTCCTCCTTGCCGGCTGCAACGCTCCGGGCGAGAATGCGGACGATGGCCCCACGACGACGACACCGACGACGACGATGACGACCCCGCCTGTCGCCGGCTCCGATTCGTGCGGCGCGCGCTATGCCGGCCCGCACGGCGAGAACGCGCTGCCGATCTCTTCGCTCCAGGACGACCCGGACGTCGTCATGCAACGCCTCGCGGACGCCGTGGGCGACCCGCCCGTCGGGAGCCCGGAGGCGAACGAGAGCGGGATGAGCTGGCAGACGCAGGGGGGTCGCCTGGAGCTGGAGACGAGCGGCGCGTGGCGCGTCGCGAGCTACGCGCCGCGCGGGCAGCTCGCGGGCGACATGGCGGCGCTCCTGGAGAACGTGCTCACGACGTTCTACGTGCCCCCCGAGGTCCACCGCGAGGGCGCGGAGGCGTGGAACGAGTTCCAGGGCGCGCGCGTGAACGGCACGTCGGCCTTCGCTCGGCCCAACCGCGTCGTGGTCGGCCCCCTCTACGAGTGGGGGCCGCACGCGAGCGCGCTCGACGACGCGACGCTCGAGGAGAAGGCGCGCGAGGCCGCGGACTGCGTCGCGCCCGGCGCGAAGGGCGCGATCCACAAGGAGCAGCTCGACGTCGTGGACGACAGCCTCGTGTGGTCGATCCGGGCGGAGGGCGATGCGTGCGCGATCGTGAAGCTCGACATGCAGACGGGCGGCTTCGTGGACGGCGAGCCTTGCGAGTGACGCTCACGCGGGCGAGTACCGCTTCCTGAGCTCGCGCCGCATGATCTTGTTCGACGCGGTGCGCGGCAGCGCGTCCACGAGGACGACGTCGTGGATACGATACAGCGGGTTGAGCTCCCTCTTCACGATATCCTGCAGCTCGCGCTGGAGCCCTTTCGGCTCAGGCCGCGCCCCAGTTCTCAGGACGAGGAAAACGACAAGTCGGTCCGCGCCGCCCGCAGGGGGCACGATCGCGACGGCGGCGCTCTGGTACACGTCCGGGTGCGCGTCCATCGCGCGCTCGAGCTCGAGCGAGCTCACCTTGATGCCGCCGAGGTTCATCGTGTCGTCCGCTCGGCCGTGTGCGCGGAAGTAGCCGCCCGGCAGGCGCTCCACCTCGTCGCCGTGGCGTCGCAGCCCGGCGCGCGGCACGTCCGAGAAGTAGACCTTGTGATGATCCGCGTTGAGCAGGCGCTGCGAGAGCCCGATGCTGGGCGGCACGAGGAAGATCTCGCCCATGGCGTTCTCCTCGACCTCGCGGCCGTGCTCGTCGAGGATCGTGACGTCGAGCCCCAGCGCGGGCGTGGAGAAGGTCGCCGGACCCTGGGGTTGCACGACGGTGCCGGTGAGGTGGCCGCCGCCGATCTCGGTCCCTCCGCAATATTCCACGATCGGCGCCCGGTGCTCGGCGGTCGAGGAGAGCCAGAAGTAGTCCTCGACGTTCGAGGCCTCGCCCGTGCTGCTGAAGACCCTGACGCCTCGGAACTCGTCCGTGACCAGGTCGGCGGCGCGCCACGCGCGCACGAGCGCGGGCACGAGCCCGAGCACGCTCACGCGCGCCTCGCGCACGAAGCGCGGGAACTCCGCGCCGCCGGGCCCCCCCTCGAAGAGCGCGATCGTGGCGCGGTTCATGAGCCCCGCGTAGATGAGCCACGGCCCCATCATCCATCCGACGCTCGTGGGCCACGCGAGGACGTCCTCCTCGTGCACGTCCTGGTGATAGCGCGCGTCCATCGCGGCCTTGAGCGGCGTCAGGTGCGTCCAGGGAATGGCCTTCGGATCGCCCGTCGTGCCGCTGCTGAAGAGGATGTTCGTCACGACGTAGGGGTCGGCAGGGACGCTCTCGAAGGGGCGATCCGCGCCAAGGAACGCGTCCCAGCCCAGATCGCCTTCGCGCAGCGCCACACCTGCGCCGCCCACGACGATCGCGGGCGGCGAGGCAGCTTCGCGCACCTTCGCGTACAGGTCGATCGTCTTCCCTGCCCGCGCGAACGCGGCGGTCGTCACGATGCGCTTCGCGGCACCGAGGCGGTTGCGCGTCGCGATCTCCGGAGGCGCGAAGCTGTCGGCGATCCCCACGACGACGCCGCCCCCGCGCAGGATGCCCAAGTACGCGGCGACGCACTCCACGGTCATCGGCATGTAGAGCGACACCGCGTCGCCCGGATGCAGACCCGCCTTCTCGAAGCCGTGCGCGACGCGGTCGACGAGCGACTCCAGCTCGCCATACGTCACGCGGCGCAGCCCTTTCTCGCCCTCGCGCCCCAGGACGATCGCGATGCGCTCCGCGGGCGCCTGGAAGCAGGCATCGACGATGTTCATCGTCGCGCCCGGAAGCCAGCGCGGGTCCTCGGCGCTCCCTTCGCGCACCGCGGTCGGGGGGGTGCGGAACGGGATGTGGAGCGCGCGCACGACGCGGTCCCAGAAGGCGTCGCGCTCGCGCGCGGACCAGGAGTGGAGCGCGGCATGATCCGCGAGGCCTAGCTCCTGCGCGAGCGCCGTCACGTTCGCGGCGTCGATCTGCGCCTTCGTCGGGAGATGGCAGGGCGGCGGCCGCGCGCTCGCGGGGCGTTCGGCGTACACGCGGCGCCACGCATCCCACTGCGCGGCGAAGGCCCCGCGGCCGATCCCCGCCTCGACGAGCTCGCGCCAAAGCTCCTCCTGCGCGACGGGGTCGCGCAGCGGGAGCGGGTGGCGGGCGAGGATGGCGTCGGGCGCGCTCATCGAGGCGCGAGTCCGCAAGGTGACGATGAACCTATCCCATCTCCAGACGCGCGCTCCAACGCACGTTCGCGGCGCTCAGCGGCGCCGCGCCAAGCGGCGGCGCGACGCGCAGGTGCCACTCGCCCGCCGGGAGCGAGCCGAGCTCGATCGTGAGAGGCGAGGTGCCGCGAGCCGTGTAGCCCGTGCCCGGCAGGGAGAGGACGAGCTCCTGTCCGCCCTCCCACGCGACGTGGAGCGTGCCATGCGCGCTCCACGGGACGACGAGCGGGTCGGATCGCTGCTCGAGACGCTCGTCGTCGTCGCAGAGGACGAGCGCGCATCCCGTCGTCGTGCGATAGCTCGCCGCGCCGGCGCGCTCCAGCGAGCGGGCGGCGCCATCGACGTGGAAGCTGGCGCTCCACTGGATCGGCTGCTTGTACGCGCCCGCGAGGAAACGGACCGTGCTCGCGTGCACGGCGTACTCGCCCGCGTTCGCGCCGAGGATCTCGAAGACGAGCGGGCTCTCCCCTTCGAGCGCGTGGCCCGCGACCTCGACGCGCAGCTCGCGCAGCGACTCGTTCGCGGGGACCCACCAGACCTCGACGTGGCCGCCCGAGCCGGTCGTGGGGAGGAAGAAGCGGCCGTCTTCGGCGTCCTCGCTCCCCCAGCACCCTCCGTCGTCGGCGAGGCACAGGCCGGCGAGGCTCAGGAGGCTCGATCCGCGCCATTCCATGGTCTGCGAGCCATCCCCGGCGCCCTTCCGGAGGCTTGGATCGGCGAGGGCGCCGGGGCGCGCGTCGGCGGCATGCAGCGACACCGGGAGTGCGGCGACGACGATGCATGCGGCAAGGATCGCGACGTGCGTGGCTCGCATGCTCCGTCCTCGCGCGTCGCGAGGAAGCCGATTGCGGTGATATCGCTTGAACATCCAACGACCTCTAGACCCGAGACGCCCCTCCACGCCATCTCCATTGTCCCCCGAGCGTTGCCAGCCGGCAAAGAGGCGGGGACAATGGCTAAGAAGGGGTGGAAGGTTCTTCTGATGTCGTAGGCTTGGCCTTCGCGTGGACGTCCAGGAGGAGCGCCGCTGGCGCAACGAGCTCTACCTGGGGCCCGAGACGCCGCTCGCCCCCGAGGCGCGCAAGGCCTTCCAAGGCCTGCGCTGGTGGCCCGTCGACCCCCGCTTCCGTGTCCCCGCTCGCCTGCTGCGCCACCGGGAACCGCTGCCGGGGCGGGTGGGCGCGACCGGAGCCGACGCCGTCGCCATGCTGGAGATCGGCGCGCTCGAGTTCTCCCTCCTGGGCCTCCCCGCGCGCCTCTTCGTCTACGAGCCGGCGCCGGGCGAAGTGGACGAGACGTACTACCTCGTCCCCTTCCGCGACGCGACGAGCGGCCAGGAGACGTATGGCGGCGGGCGATACCTCGACCTCGAGCCGGGCGCGGACGCGTTCGAGCTGGACTTCAACCGCGCGTATCACCCGTACTGCGCGTACGACGACGCGTGGGCATGCACGATGCCGCCGCCCGAGAACCGGCTCCCGGTGCGCGTCGAGGCCGGGGAACGGCTCCCTTAAGACCGGTCCCAGCGGTCTGGCAGCGTGGCGTGGTTCCTCAACCCCTGGGCGGGCGTGGGCTACGCCGCGATGCTCGCCGCGTGGGGCATGACGGCGCTCCTGCTCGCGGCCACCCCCACGACGCGCCAGGCGCGCATCCTGCCCCTCCTCCTCACGCTCGAAGGCATCGGCGCGGCGGGCGGCTTCGGGATGATGTGGAGCACCGACCAGGCCGCGGACGCGTACGCGTGGCAGGTCATCGGCATGGCGAACGCCTTGCTGATCTCGGGCGTCTACCTCCTCTTCGTCTCCACGCTCGCCACGCCTCTCGCGAAGCCGCTGAAGTCGCGCGTCGCGCAGGCGATCATCGTGCTGGCCGCGCTCCTCGGAGCCTGCTACGTCGTCCTCCGCCCGGGGCTCTTCGTCGCGACGGTCGTGCCGGTCTGGTGGGCGCCATGGGAAGCGGTGCCGGGCGCGGGGTGGGACGCGCTCTTCGCCATCCTCGGAGCCGTGAGCCTCTACGCGTTCGTGGCGACCCTCGACGCGCGCCGCCGTACCCTGCCTGGCTCCGAGGCGCGCGGGAGGGCCACGCTCTACATCATCGCGTTCGGTGTGCGCGACCTCCTCTACGGGATCCTCTACTTCACGGGGCCCCTGTGGTTCCAGCGAGTGCAGCCCCTCAGCGACATCACCGTCATCGCGTTCCTGCCTGGCGCGACGGTGATCTTCTGCCTGCTCCTGGGGTATGGCGTCCTTCGCGGCCAGCTTTTCGACATCGACCTGCGCATCCGCCACGGCATCCGGCGCGGCACGCTCGCCGGCGTCTTCCTCGCCGTGTTCTTCGTCGTCGCCACGGTCGCCGAGAACTACCTGAGCAGCACGTACGGCTACCTGGCGGGCGGCGCCGCGGCCGGCCTCCTGCTCTTCGCGGTCGCGCCGCTCCAGCGCGTCGCCGAGCGCGTCTCGCACGCCGCGATCCCGGCCGCGCGGGTCACGCCCGAGTACCTCGCCTTCCGCAAGCTGGAGGTCTACAAGGCGGCGGTCGAGAGCGCACGGGAGACAGGCGGGATCACGCCGAAGGAGCGCGCGATGCTGGCCCGGCTCGGGGTCAAACTCGGTCTCGCGGAGGCGGACGCCCGTGCGATCGAAGGCGACGTCCTCTCCACCCTGCCGTAACGCTCATCCGCGCCCCGTCCGCTCGCCGCCGCGATGGTCCTCCGCGAGTCGCTCGAAGGTGGCGTCCTCCGCCTGACGCTCGACCGGCCCGACAAGCGGAACGCCCTCTCGCCCGACCTCCTGCGCGCGCTTCGCGCCGCGTTCGCCCGCGCGCGCGACGACGACGCCGTGCGCAGCGTCCTCCTCACGGGCGAGGGCCCCGCCTTCTGCGCGGGAGGCGACTTCGATGCCATGCGCGCGCGCCACGATGCGCCCGAAGGCCCCGCGCTCGCCACGAAGCGCGCGCAGGACGAGCTCTTCGGCGGGCTCGCGAAGGACATCCTCCTCTTGGAGAAGCCGGTCGTGGCCTACGTGAACGGCGACGCCTTCGGCGCGGGCCTCATGCTCGCGCTCGCTTGCGACCACGCCGTCGCCGCGAGCGGCGCGCGTTTCGCCGCCACCTTCACGAAGATCGGCCTCATCCCCGACACGGCGGGCACATGGCTCCTCCCCAAGACGCTGGGCCTCCGCGACGCGCGCCGCCTCGTGCTCCTGCCAGAGCCCGTCGACGCGAGGGAGGCCGCCGACATGGGCCTCGTGAGCGAAGTCGGCGACATGGCGCGTGCCGAGGAGGTCGCCCGCCGCTGGGCCGAAGGACCCACGCGCGCGCTCGGGCTCGCAAAGCGCGCCATCGTGCTTGGCACAGCGGACGACCTCGATGCCGCGCTCGCGCGCGAGGCCGCCGTGCAAGGGCTCCTCTTCACAACGAAGGACCACGAGGAAGGCGTCGCCGCGTTCGCACAAAAGCGCGCGCCGAAGTTCGAGGGGCGATAGCATGTCCCC
>DATLCC010000035.1:0-14618 GCA_035526585.1 Thermoplasmatota archaeon
GCGAGGGCGGGGGGAGGGCGAGGGCGAGGGCGAGGGCGGGGGGAGGGCGAGGGCGGGGGCGAGGGCGGGGGGAGGGCGAGGGCGAGGGCGGGGGGAGGGCGAGGGCGAGGGTAAGGGGGGCGAAGGCCAGGGGAATGTAACCAAACGGTTACGCGACTGGGGGGCTCAGCGGGACACGCGGAAATGTCTCCAGAGGTCGGCCGCCGCGACGGCGATCCCGCCCAGGGCGAGCCAGAAGGCGCCGATCGACCCGCTGAGCGCCTCGACGAGGTTGATGGTCCAGCTCACGCGATCGCCCGGGCAAGGACGGCCGGTCCGCTTCTAATGCCTTCCGATTCCCGTCCCACGATGGACGTCAGTGGAGCGTGCCGATCGCCGCCCGCGCGACGGAGACGACCTCGCCGCCGCGCACAAGGGCGGCCGCGCGCTCGAGATCGGGCGCGAGGATGCGATCCTGCGCGAGGAAGGCGATCTCGCTGCGCACGCGCGCATGCGCGGCCCGCGTGCCGACACCGGGCGCGAGCGGCGCGCGCAGGTCGAGCGCCTGGGCCGCGCACAGGAGCTCGATGCCCACGACGCGCTCCGCGTTGCGCAGCGCCTGCGTGAGAAGCAGCGCGCCCACGGCGCCGTTCGAGACGTGGTCCTCCTGGTTCGCGCTCGTGGGGAGCGAGCCTGCGACGGCTGGATGCACGAGCACCTGGTTCTCCAGCACGAGCGCGGCCGCGACGTACTGCGGGATCATGAGCCCCGAGTTCAGGCCGCTCTTCGATACGAGGAACGCGGGCAGCCCTTCCGAGAGGCGCGGGTCGACGAGGCGCGCGACGCGCCGCTCCGCGACTGCCGCGACCTCGGCGAGCGCGGGCGCGAGGTACGCGCACAGCAGGCCCAGGTTCTCGCCGTGGAAGTTGCCCCCCGAGCGCGGGCCATCCTCGAAGATGAGCGGGTTGTCGGTCGCGCTCGTGAACTCCGTCTCGAGGATCCGCTCCGCGTGCGCGAGCGCGTCGCGCACGGGGCCCAGGATCTGCGGGATGCAGCGCAGCGAATACGCGTCCTGCACGCGATGGCACCCCGCGTGGCTCTCGACGATCCCGCTCTCCGCGAGGAGGCGCCGCACGTTCTCGGCGACGTCGCGTTGGCCCACGTGCGGCCGCGCGTCGTGGATGCGCGCGTCGAAGGGCGCGACGCTCCCGAGGAGGGCCTCGAGGCTCATCGCGGCCGCGATCTCGGCGTTGCGCACGAGGTTCCACCCGTCGGAGACCGCGAGGGCGACGAGCGCGCTCATCATCTGCGTGCCGTTGATGAGCGCGAGACCCTCCTTGGGCTGCAGGGTCATCGGTTCCAGGCCAGCGGCCTGGAGGGCCGCGCGGCCTGGGACGCGTCGCCCTTGCAGCCAGGCCTCGCCTTCGCCCACAAGGACGAGGGAGGCGTGGGCGAGCGGCACGAGGTCGCCGGAGGCGCCAAGCGAGCCGCGCGAGGGGACGATGGGCGTGATGTCGCTGTTCAGGAGCGCCAGGATCGCGTCGACGAGCTCGGGCCTCACGCCCGAGAGGCCGCGCGAGAGGCTCGCGGCGCGCAGGAACAGGAGGGCGCGGACCGCGTCCTCGGGGAGCGGCTCGCCCATGCCGCATGCGTGGGAGAGAAGGAGGTTCCTCTGCAGGTCGAGGAGCTCGGTGTGCGGGATCGAGATGCGCGCGAGCTCCCCGAAGCCCGTGGTGATGCCGTAGGCGACGCGGCCTTCCTCGGCGGTGTGCGCGACGCTCATGCGCGCGAGGGGAAGCCGCTCGTGCGAGGTGACCCCGTACTCGGGCGCGCCGCCGGGCCCGAGCATCGCGACGACGAGCGCGCGCGAGGCGACCATGCGCTCGCGCGCCGCGGGCGCAAGCGCCACCTTGCGCTTGTGGCGCGCAACGGCGACGACGTCCGCCACACGGAGGGGGTCCTCGCCGAGGTGGAAGGGCTGCATGCGGCGCGCACGGCAAGAGGTGCGCTTCAGGGTTCGCCTGCCTGCGAGGGCTGGAGCGAGATCTTCTGCGGAAAATGTCGCACGCCAGCTGGCAAGGATGGGCGTGACGTGGATGGCTTTTCATCGCCCGGGAACAGCCGCGATCGCTTGACGCACGGGGGGCGCCGCGCCGCACGTCGACGCAGGGAGATCTCTGTGACCGCGACAAAGAGGCGTTGAGGGTCGAGCCGACACGCTGGAGAGCTATCAGGATCCAGGCCACCACGTCGCGGGCGTGTGCGACGTCCAGGGACGGGCCGGACCGCGGAATTGCCCACCCGTGAGGGGAGAGCAGAGGCCCCCCTTACGCGGACCGTGGGCGGGCTCACGCTGCGATGCCGGCGTCGGCGCTGATGATGGGGTTGCCGCCGGAATCGTAGTGGGCGTCGAGGATGCCAAGCCACCATTCGCTTTCGGTCATGATCTCCTTGGCGATGACGCCGGCGGGTTGGTGGAGGTAGTAGCGGAGGTTGATGCTGCTGTCGACGTCGGTCTCGGTGGCGGTGACCTGGACCTGGCCGACGAGCTGGTGGCGGCCTTCGGGGGTGACGGCGATGATGCGGGCGAGGCTGACGCGGATCTCGCCGCGGACGGCGACCCAAGGGGTGCGGAGGTGGTCGACGTAGAGGCCGGGGTTGAGGCCTGCCTCCCGTTCGGCGGGGTAGGAGGGGAGGAGCGTCTTGAGGGCCATGACGGTGGGATGGGCTCGGCCCCAGGCGCGGAGCGCTTGGCCGGGGGATTCGCTGCGTCCGGTGGGGGTGTGCTCGGGCACGAAGCGTTGGCTCGTTCGTGGTAAGATAAGTCTTGCCTGACAAGCCTGTACGATGGCTGCGGCCGGGCGCGGGCGCGCGCGAGGGCGCGGGCGCGGGACGACGCCTCCGCACCCGCGTCCCGCTCCCGTGGCCCACCCCGCGCCCGCTTCCGAGCCCGCGCCCGCTTGCGCGCCCTCGCCCGCGCGCGGGGCAAAGCCTTACACAGTTCTTGTCCATCGTGCGGCGATGAGCCAAGGCGGCGGCGATCTGCTGGGGCAGGTGCTTCGGGGGAACATCTCGGAGATCATGGGGAACGAGCAGGTCGTGGTGGAGGTGTTCCGCGATCTTCTGAAGGATGAGGTCAAGCGGAAGATGCGGGAGGAGCTGGAGAAGAATCCGGAGCTGCAGGAGGAGCTGCGGGACGCGATCCGGATGTACTTCGAGGCGAAGGTGCGGGAGACGTACGCGACGATGAAGTTCATGAAGGCGAGCGCGAAGCTGGGCGTCCAGATGATGCCGGGGGAGCTGCGCGAGGAGCTGGGGAAGGAGATCGGGTCCCTGCTCGAGAAGGAAGTGGCGGCGCTCCTCGAGAAGGCGCTCTGAAACAGGGGTTCCGCGCCCACACCGGGCCCTCGTCAGAGGAGCTCGTCGTAGAGCGCGATCGTGCGCTCCACGACCGCGTCCCACGAGTATTCCGCGAACGCGCGTGCCTGCCCCGCCGCGCCCATCCGCGCGCGCATCGCGGGGTCGGAGAGGAGCGCGCCCATCGCCTCGGCGAGCGCGTCCACGTCGCCGTACTCGACGAGCTTCCCGGTGACGCCGTCATGCACGACGTCGGGCGCGCCACCGACGCGCGTCGCGACGACGGGCGTGCCGCAGGCGGCCGCTTCGGCAAGCACGATCCCGAACGCCTCCCACTCGCTCGGGAGGACGAGGAGGTCCGCCGCCGCGAGCGCGCTGCGATAGAGATCGTCCGGAAGGTGGCCGGTGAAGACGAGCGGCTCCCTCGACGCGGCCGCGAGCTTCGCGCGCCACCCCTGGTCCTCCCCCGCGAGCACGAGCCGCGCGCCCGCGTGCTTCGGCGCGACGCGCGCCCACGCCTCCGCGAGCTGCGGGAGCCCCTTGTTCGACGCGAGGCGCCCCGCGAACAGGACGACGGGCGCGTCGCCGAGCTGATAGCGATCCCGGAAGGCGCGGCCGTCGGGAGTCGGGCGGAAGCGGTCGGCGTGGAAGCCGTTCGGGATGATGCTGACCTTCGCCGCGTCGAGGCGCGCGTGGCGCTGCATCACGCCGATCTCGCCCGACGAGACGCCGATCACGCGCGCCGCCCGGGAGACGACGTATTGCCCGAGCGTGGGATCGAACGCCGCGCGCAGCGCGCGCCGACCGGCACCCCCCTCCATCGACCACGGGGGATGGAAGTGCGGCGTGAGCACGAAGGGTCTCGCGGCCCGGGCTGCGGCCCTCGCCGTCGCGATCGTGTGATAGTAGCCGTACGAGTGCGCGTGGAAGACTTCGGCGCGCTCCTCGCGCAGCGCGCGCGGCATGTCGGGCATGATCGTCCACGCGCCCGCGAGGCGACGCGCGCGGTGCCGCACGACGCGCACGCCGTTCACGAGCGACGGCAGCTCGCGGCGAGAGAAAGGATACTCGGTGAACAGGTCGCTCGTATGCACGACGACGTCGTGGCCGCGGCTTACAAGCCCCTCTGCCAAGGCGGCGACGTGTGTCTCCGCGCCGCCGGGCGCGGGCGGATACCGCACGGCGGCGAGGACGACCTTCAAGACCCGCCGCGACCAGGGTAAGACTTAATATAACTAAGGTGATACTGTGTCTCATGAGCGAGACCGAGGTCGAGGTGCGCAAATGGGGCAACAGCCTCGGCATCATCATCCCCGCCGACGTCGCACGCGAGGAAGGGTTGAAGGAGCATGACCGTGCGCTCGTCCGCATCATGAAGGTGCGCTACCCGCACCCGAGCTCGTTCGGCAGCCTGAAGGACCTCAAGCTCGACGCGCAGAAGCTCAAGGACCAGCTCCGTCGCGACCACGAGTGAGATCTTGGCGCGCGTTCAGCAGTTCTTCTTCGACACCTACGCGCTCGTCGAACGCCAGTCGGGGAACCCCGCGTATTCGCCCTTCGCAGCCGCGGCGATCTTCACACACCAGTACAACGTCTACGAGTTCATCGCCGCCATCCTGCGCGTCGCGGATGAATCGCGAGCGCGCGAGGAGGTGCGACTCCTTGGCCCGAATCTTGTCGAGGCGGAGACCGACGACCTGTTCGCGGCCGCGCGTTTTCGGACGGAACAGGTCACCAAACGCGTGAGCTACGTCGACGCGCTCGGGTACGTGCTTGCCAAGAAGCACGGGATGCGTTTCCTCACCGGCGACAAGGCGTTCAAAGGCATCGACAATGTCGAGTTCGTGCCGTGAAAGATGAAGCATCCCGATGGCCTCGCTTCTCCCGCGATGCGCGCGCTCCTCCCGCTGGCCCTCGCCGCGGCGCTCACAGGATGCTCGGGCCAGCCGAACGGGTGGGGCTTCTCCTGCCAGTCTCAGCCGCCTACTCCGACATCGCCCCCGACGACGGTCGTGACGGCGCGGGCGCCCGGAGAGCCGCTCGACGAGGCGAAGATCCGTTCATCGCAGCCAGCGCTCGCGAATGCGCTTGACACATGTGCTACGCAGGGGAGTTCGCAGCTGCGCGGACGGGCGATCTTCGATGCGGACCGTGTCATCGGATCCACGACCCAGTTCTACTGGCGCGAGATGCACGTGAGCGCCATGCGATACGCGTGAGGGCCTGAAACACGCGAACCTGGGCCGAAATTTTTCTGCGGAAGATTTCGGGTCCCCGCTTCGGCAAGGATAGGGGTGGCGGGGTCGTCTGTTGCCGGTCCCGTTCAGCCAAGTTTTCCTCCTTCTTGCAGCGTGGGATGCAACTATCGCGTCTGCGGCATCCCGCCAGTCGGCGTGCGAAATTTTCCGCAGAAAATTTCGCTCTCAACTTCAGCGGGAAGGGCGGAAAGCGCTCTGCTAAGCTACCTTCTCCCCGCGCTCGATACGGACGTGTCTGAGGCCACGTCCTCTCGCGAAAGGAGCGGCGCGCCGCTACGCGACGCGCTCGCCTTTCGCGATCCGCTCGAAGACGCCCTTGATGCGGGACATGCCTTCGACGATGTTCTGCTCGCTCGTGGAGTAGGCGAGGCGGATGTGGTGCGCGCCCAGCGAGCCGAACGAGTCGCCGGGAACGACGACCGCGCCGGCGCGCAGGATCGCCATCGCGAGCGCCTTGCAGTCCACGTCCGCGTCGTAGCTGCAGAACGCGTAGAAGGCGCCCTCGGGCTTCACGATGTCGAGGCCAGGGATGTCCTTCACGAGCTTGACGAGGAGGTCGCGCCTGTCGCGGAACGTCTGCACCATGCCGTGCACGAAATCCTGCGGACCGTTCAGCGCCGCGAGGCACGCATGCTGCGTCGGCGTCGGCGGGCACGCGACCATGTAGTAGTTCATGCGCTTCATGGGCTCCGCGAGCTCGGGCGTGCCGGCGACGATGTACCCGATGCGCCAGCCGGTCATCGCATACGTCTTGCTGAACGTGTTGAGATAGATCGTCTTCTCGTACTTCCCGAGGAAGCTCGCGTGCGGGCGCTCGTACACGATCGTGTCGTACGCCTCGTCCGTGATGAGGAGCAGGTCGTGCTCGCGCGCGAACTCGACGATGTAATCGACGTCCTTCTCGCGCAGGCACGCCCCGGTCGGATTCCCCGGGCTGTTCACGATGATCGCCTTCGTTCGCGGCGTCACGAGGCGACGCAGGTCGTCGACGCGCGGACGGTAGTGGAACTCCTTCCTCAACGGATAATCCACGGGGATCCCGCCCACGAGGAACGTGTGCGGGCGGTACAGCACGAAGCCCGGGTTCGGGATGAGGACCTCGTCTCCGGGGTTGATGTAGCTCGCAAGCGCCGCGTAGAGCCCGCTCGTGCTCCCGGTCGTGACGACGACCTGGCTCGGATCGAGGCCGGGGAGGCGCGCGCGCTCCTTCTCCGCGATCGCGCTGCGAAGCTCGGGGATGCCGGAGCTGGGGCCGTAGTTGTTCTTGCCCTCGCGCATCGCCCGCGCGTACGCCTCGATCACGAAGTCCGGCGGCTGGAAATCGGGCTCGCCGATGCCGAAGTTGATGGCATCCTTGCCCGCGAGCTCGAACATCTTCCGGATGCCCGAGACCTCGAGCTCGCGCATGCGGATGGCCTGGTCGACCATGCTGAGGCCGGCGAGCGGGCGCACCGTTCATGGTTCTTTGCCCAAAGGCCGTGACAAGACGTCGCTTGGTGCCCGGCTTTATGCCGGCGCGGGTCGCTCGCGCCCCGGTGCACGACCTCGTCGTGAAAGGGCGCCTCTTCCTGCCCCAGGGCACGATCCAGCGCGGCGCCTTCGCCGTCCGGGACGGCCGCATCGCCGCGCTTGGCGCGCACCTCACCGGGGCGCGCGTGGTGGACGCCGGAGAGCACCTGGTCGTGCCTGGCGCGATCGACCCGCACGTGCACTTCCGGGACCCGGGGCATCCGGAGAAGGAGGACTTCGCGAGCGGCACGAAGGCCGCGGCGCTGGGAGGCGTGACGACCGTCCTCGACATGCCCAACACGACGCCTCCGACGTTCACGCGCGAAGCGCTCGATCAGAAGAAGGCCATCGCCGCCGCCAAGGCGCACGTGGACCACGGGCTCCACCTGGGGCTCGACGCCGAAGGCGCGTCGCTGCCGCTCCTGCCCGACGCGACCTCGATGAAGATCTACCTGGGCGCGACGACGGGGAACCTCCTCGTGACGGACCTCGCGCTCGTGCGCCGCGCGCTCGTCGCGGCCGCGGAGGCGGGGCGCACGGTCGTCGTGCACGCGGAGAGCCAGGCGTGCCTGGATCGCCACGCGCACCTCGCGGACGACAGCTACCCGTCGCACGCGCGAGCCCGCCCGCCCGTGTGCGAGGCCGAAGCGATCGCGCAGCTCGCGGACGCTGCGCGCGGCACCGGCGCGCGCGTGCATATCGCGCACCTCTCCACCGCCTCTGGCCTGAAGGCGATCGAGGGCACCGGCTTCACGAGCGAGGTGTGCCCGCACCATCTCCTCTTCACGCAGAACGCGCTCGCCGCCGGCGGATCGTTCAAGATGAACCCGCCGCTTCGCAGCGAGGAGGACGTCCGCGCGCTCTGGTCCGCTCTCGCGTCCGGTGAGATCGCCTGCCTCGCGAGCGACCACGCGCCCCACACGCCGCACGAGAAGGCGACGGAGCGAGCGAAGGCGTGCCCCTCGGGTGTCCCTGGTGTGCAGACACTTCTTCCCGTCCTCATGCCGCATGCGGACCGCGTCGGACTTCCGCGGCTCCTCGGGGCGAGCGTCGCAGCCGCGCGCGTCTTCGGGCTCGCGAGCAAGGGCGCGCTCGCCGTGGGCAAGGATGCGGACTTCGCGATCTACGACATGCGATCGCCGCAGCGGGTCCGCGGGAGCGAGATGGCGAGCCGCGCGGGGTGGACCCCGTTCGAGGGGCTGCCGGCGGTGTTCCCGCGCGAGGTGTTCGTGCGCGGGCTCCAGCTCGTGCGCGACTGGCGCTTCGAGGGGATCGCGGGCACCGGGCGCTTCGTGAGGCCGTGATCGCATGCTGCACGTCCTCGACGGCGACGCGACGCGGGCCGCGTTCGATGCGGCGCGCATCGAGGGCGACGTCGTCGTGTGGGGCGAGGCGTGCATGGAGGGTCCCTGGCCGCGCGCGCTCCGCGGGCTCGACGACGCGCTCGCTCGCATCCGGCGCGCGGAAGCGGAGGGGGACGAGATCGTGGCCTGGTTCGACACGGACCTCTTCTGCCGCCTGAACGCCGCGTGCGCGCTCTCGCACGCGCCTCGAGCGACATGGACGAACGTCGTCGGGACCCACCTGCGCCGCCAGGAGATGCGCGCCCTCTTCGGCGTACGCGCGCCGATGTCGCCGCGCCTCGCGGACGTCTGGCGGGCGTACGTCGGGCCCGACCCGCGCGCGCTCCTCCCCTTCGTCGACGAGTTCCCCTGGGTGAAGCTCCATCTGTCCCGATTCCCCAGCGTGAAGAACGGGCTCGACATCGTCGAGGAGCGTTTTCTTCGCCAGCTTCGCCACGACGGTCCCTCGGGCACCGGCGCGATCGCGGCGCGCATGAGGCTGGGCTCCACGTTCGCCCCCGACCAGTGGGGATTGACGATCGAGGCGGCGAAGCGCTGCGTGGACGAGCTCGGGGCGCTGATCGAGCGCGGCCAGCCTCACCTGCAGGATCATCCCCACGTGGAGGATTGGCGCGCGATGATCGCGATCTCGGAGCGGGGACGCGCCGTGCTCGAGGGCGAGCGCGACCGGTGCGACGTGGTCCCGCTCGACCGATGGGTCGGCGGCGTGCACCTGGAAGGACATGAACCCGCCTGGCGGTGGGACGGCTCGACGCTCCTCCACAAACCCTGAAGTCGGGGGAGGCGTAAGCGGTGCCGTTGTTCAAGGTCGACCTCGCGACCGTCCCCGAGGATCCGGGCGTCTACCAGTTCAAGGACAGCTCGGGCAAGGTCCTGTACGTGGGCAAGGCGGGCAACCTCCGGGCGCGCCTCTCGAGCTACCGGCCCGGCCAGGTGGAGCCGCGCAAGGAGTCGATGCTGGAGCGCGCGGCCGACCTCGAGCTCATCCTCACCTCCTCCGAGAAGGAGGCGCTGCTTCTCGAGTCCAACCTCATCAAGCGTCACCAGCCGCGCTACAACGTGCGGCTCACCGACGACAAGCGATACCCGTTCATCCTGCTCACGGACCACGAGTATCCCCGCGTTCGCATCGTGCGCGACACGAAGCTTGGCGGCCGCCTCTTCGGCCCCTTCCCGGACGCAGGCGCGGCGTGGCGGACGCTGAAGACGATGCAGGAGGTCTTCCGCCTTCGCGATTGCAAGGAGCTCATCCCGGGCGGGTGCCTCAACTACCAGATGAAGCTCTGCTGGGCGCCGTGCATCCTGGACCCGGCGGATCGTCAGCGCAAGACCGCGGACCGCGAGCTTTCCGACGTGGACCCCAAGGCGAGATACGCGCAAGCCGCGGACGAGGCCGGATCGTTCCTGCGAGGCGACATGGAGCGACTCACGACGACGCTGTCCGCGCAGATGGAGGAGGCCGCCTCTCGCCAGCACTTCGAGCGCGCCGCGCGGGCGCGCGACCGGCTCCAGGCCGTCACGACGACCCTGCAGCACCAGAGCATCTTCGCGCGAGGGAAGGAAGACCGCGACGCATTCCTCGTGCACCAGGAGAGCGGCGCGTGGGTCGGGATCGTCGTGCTGATGCGCCGCGGCATGGTCGCAGGGCAGGAGACGTACTTCTTCCGACACACCGCCGCCGACACCGCGGCCGAGGTGCTCCACGAGTTCATCGCGCGCTACTACGAGCACCTGCCCAACGTGCCGCGCGAGGTGCTCGTGCCCGAGATGCCTCGGGACGCCGAAGCGCTCGCCGCGCTCCTCGCGGAGAAGAGGGAAGGCCCGGTCGAGTTCCGCATCCCGCAGCGCGGCGACCTCAAGGCCGTCCTCGAGCACGCGCGCCGCAACGCCGAGTTCCGCCTCGGCCAGGAGCGCCTGCGCCGCGGCGAGGCCGACAGCCAACGCGAGCTCCTCGCCCTCCAGCAGGAGCTGCAGCTCCCCACGATCCCGCGCCGCATCGAGTGCTTCGACATCAGCCACCTCGGCGGCACGGGGGTCGTCGCCTCCATGAGCGTGCTCGTCGACGGCCGCGCCGCGCCCGGACAATACCGGCGCTTCAAGCTCAGCCAGGAGAAGAACGACGACTTCGCTGCGATGGAGGAGGTGGTGCGCCGCCGTTACAGCCGCGTGCTCGCCGAAGGCCAGGACCTGCCGGACCTGATCCTCATCGACGGAGGCATGGGCCAGCTCAAGGCCGCGAAGCACGCCCTCGACGCGCTCGGCCTCGACGCGCATCCCGTCGCCTCGCTCGCGAAGAAGGAGGAGGAAGTGTACCGCCCGGGCCTCCTGCGTCCCCTCCGCCTCGGACGCACGCACCAGGCGATGCTCCCGCTCCTGCGCGTGCGCGACGAGGCGCACCGCTTCGCCCTCGCCTACCAGCGCGCGAGCCGCAAGAAGCAGCTGCGCGAGACCGCGCTCGACGCCGTGCCGGGACTGGGCCCCGCGAAGAAGCGCATCCTTCTCTCGCACTACGCAAGCGTCGACGAGGTGCTGAAGGCGCGCGAAGCGGATCTCGCGCGCATCCCCGGCATCGGGCCGAAGCTCGCCGCAGCGATCGTGGGGACGCTGCGCCGGGACGAGGCGCGCGAGGAATGAGCGGACCTCCGGCAGTCCGAGAACTCAAGGACCGGAGAACGTCGTTGTCCGGGACGAAATTCTTCGGATGAAGAATTTCGTGCTGCCCGTTCTGGCAGGGATGAGGGTGACGGGGTTTGTCCGAGAGAAACCCGGGCCCACGTGAGATGCGTAACCATTTGGTCACACATCCGTGTGCATGTGCTGAGAGCCGACCCCGTCACTCCTATCCGCCGAATGGGGACCCCGAAATCTTTCCGCAGAAAAATTTCGGCCCTGACAACGATGCCGTGACTGGCCAAGCATCCCGGCCGGAGACCCGACCGGTCCATACGCAAGGTTCTTCACGCCGACCCGCTTCCCCCGACCAACAGGATTCTTATGGCCGCGCCGTGGAAAGCCGGGTTGGAGGGCGTCGTCGCCGGAAAGACGTCGCTTAGCATGGTGGACGGCCAACAGGGCCGCCTCACGTACCGCGGCCTCGAGATCGGCGACCTTGCCCGCGAATCGTGCTTCGAGGAGGTCTGCCACCTCCTCTGGCAAGGCGCGCTCCCGAACCGGGCCGGTCTCATGGACACGCGCGAGCGCCTCGCCAAGGAGCGCACGCTCCCCAACGAGGTCGTGAACGTCCTCAAGGTCCTCGCCGGGCGCTCGCCCCCCATGGACGCGCTTCGCTCCAGCGTCTCCATGCTCGCGCCCTTCGACCCCGACGTCGAGCGCAACGATCCCGCGAGCAACATGCGCAAAGCGCACCGGATCACCGCGAAGACCGCGACCATCATCGCCGCCTATCACCGCCTGCGCGAAGGGCACGACCCCATCCCGCCCAAGCACGACCTCTCGCACGCCGCGAACTTCCTCTACATGCTCTACGGACGCGAGCCCGACGCCGAGATGGCGCGCGACTTCGACGTCTGCCTCGTCCTCCACGCCGACCACGGCTTCAACGCGAGCACCTTCGCCGCCCGCGCCATCGCCTCCTCCCTCTCCGACATGCACTCGGCCGTCACCGGCGCCGTCGGCAGCCTCAAAGGCCCGCTCCACGGCGGCGCGAACGAGGCCGTCATGCACATGCTCGAAGATATCGGCAGCGCCGCCCGCGCCGAACAATACATCATCGAAAAGCTCGGCAGCAAGGAAAAGATCCCCGGCTTCGGCCACCGGATCTACAAAGTCCTCGACCCACGCGCCCCCACGCTCAAAGAAATGAGCGAACGCCTTGGCAAGCGCGGCGGCAACCTCACGTGGTACGAAATGTCCACGAAGATCCAGGCCAAGGTCAAAGCCATGAAAGCCCTCGACGCGAACGTCGACTTCTACAGCGCGAGCGTCTACCACTCGATGGGCATCCCGACCGACCTCTTCACACCCATCTTCGCGCTCTCCCGCGTCGCCGGCTGGACCGCACACGTCATGGAGCAACTCAACGACAACCGCATCTACCGCCCCGACGCCGAATACATCGGCACCGACCGCGTCGAATACACGCCCATCGACAAGCGCTCGTGACTCCGCTTGGCGTCTACGGGCGCCTCGCTGCCTGTGATGACATGATGTCAGGCGACCCACCGCTCGAGGCAGCCGCCCTCCTCCAGCACCTTCTCACGAGCTACGGCCCCGACGTCACGAGCGAATGGAAGGCGGGCTGCGTGCGCTACGCCCGTGCGGGCCAGCTCTTCTGCATCGTGAAGCCGCTCGCGAAGCGCTGCGACGTCGGCTTCTTCAAGTTCGGACGCGCGGGGAGCCGACGCATCCTCGCCGCGCGCGGCAGGCTCCCCTTCGTCCCCTACCTCGTCGAGATCGAAGCGCCAGGCGACATCGACACAAAGCTGCGCGCCTGGCTGCGCGGATCGTACGAGGCCGCGACCGAAGGCGCCTGAGCCTCCAAGCTGGCGCAGTGCGCGCGCTGCGGCGCTCGACGCGTCGCGCGGCCGCGTCGGCGCGTCCGCGCGCTCACAGCTGGCGCAGTGCGCGCGCTACCGCATCCCCGCACTCGTTCGTCTTGGCCGCGCCGCCCAGGTCGTACGTGAGCGCCTTGCCTTCCGCGACGACGAGGCCGACGGCCTTCTCGATCGCGACCGAGGCCTCGCGCAGCTTCTTGTCGTCGTGCTTGTTGCCGAGCCACTCGAGCATCATCTGCGTGGCAAGGATCGTCGCGATGGGGTTCGCGACGGCCTGGCCCGCGTGCTTGGGCGCGCTGCCGTGGATGGGCTCGAACATCGCATGGCGGTCGCCGAGGTTCCCGGACGCGGCCATGCCCATGCCGCCCTGGAGGACGGCGGCGAGGTCGGTGACGATGTCGCCCATCATGTTCGTGGCGACGGCGACGTCATACCCTTCGGGGTTGCGCACGACCCACTGCGTGAACGCGTCGACGTACGCGTAGTCGCGCTGCACCTCGGGGTAGCCTGCGGCGACCTGGTCGTAGACCTGGCGGAAGAGCTGCGAGCCGCGCAGCACGTTCGCCTTGTCGATGCACGTGACGCGCATCTTGCCATCCTTCGGCGCTCCCTTGTTGCGGCGCTTCGAGAGCTCGAAGGCGGCCTTGATGACGCGCTCGCATCCCTTGCGCGTGATGACGTTGTTGTCGATCGCGACCTCGTCCACTCCGCCGCGGCTGAGCGTCCCGCGAGCGGGCGTGTACAGGCCCTCCGTGTTCTCGCGGATGATCGTGAAGTCGACGTTCTCCGGCTTCCAGACGTCCATGAACTCGGAGCCGATCTTGTGCTTCACGCCAGGATAGAGCTTCGTCGGGCGGACGTTCGCGTAGAGGTCGAGGCCGAAGCGGAGGCCAAAGACGATGCCAGCGCCGGCGATGTTGCCATCGGGCAGGTTCGCGCCCGGCCAGCCCACCGCGCCAAGCATGATCGCGTCGGCTTCGTTGCGGCAGTACGGGAACGCCTCGGGCTCCCATTCCTTGCCGGTCTTCAGGTAGTACTCGCCGCCGCACTGCCACTCCTGATACTGGAGGTTCAGCGCGAACTTGTCGGCCGCCACATCGAGGACCTTGCGACCTTCCGCGAGGACCTCCTTCCCGACGCCGTCCCCCGGAAGGAGGGCGACCTTGTACTGCCGCTTGGCCATGGCTTCGCCAACCAAGGACCCATTGATAAGCCTGGCTGCGCCCGTGGGCCAGGCTGACGTTCCTCACCCGCTCCAAACGCTCCGCGAACCGTTCGGCCGAACAAGGGTGTCAGGGCCGAAATTTTTCTGCGGAAAAATTTCGGGTCCCCCATTCGGCAAGGATGGGAGTGACGGGGATGCCTGTCACTGCTGCCGCCATCATCCTTGCCAGGAATCCATGCTACTGTTGACCGAGCTCGCGCGAAGGCAATGCCCCGCGTCGGGAGCCACCTGGCGCCCGCGTGGGGGCCACACGGGACGACGTGTGGCGCCCCATTTGATTTGTAACCCATCGGTTACGGGATGGTCCCTGGAAAGTGTCGGGTGTAGGCGCGCAAGAGCCACCCCCGCCACCCCTATCTTTGCCAGGAGCGGCATCGCGAAATTTTTCCGCAGAAAAATTTCGCCCCAGGAA
>DATLCC010000036.1:0-34700 GCA_035526585.1 Thermoplasmatota archaeon
GCGCGAGCCCGCGCGATCCGCGAGCGCCATCTCCGCAAGCAACCGATCGGAGCGCTCGCCCACCTGGGCGCGGGCCACACCGTGGAGCCTTCCGAAGAACGCGAGCGTCTCGCGCACGGTGAGCTCCGGATAAAGCGACTCTCCCTGCGGAACGAAGCCGACGCGCTCGCCCAGACGTGGCTCGTCGCCGGGGATGCGCAACCCCGCCACCTCCGCGCGCCCGCCATCCGCCGACAACACGCCGGCGAGGATGAGGAGGAGCGTGCTCTTCCCGGCGCCATTGGGTCCCAGGAGCGCGACCGTCTCGCCGTCCTCCACGCGCAGCGAGACCCCCGCGAGCGCATGCGTCCGACCGTAATCGCGACGAAGGTTCTCCGCGAGGAGCACGCCGCTGGGACGGTACAAGGCCGCTTAAGGGACGCGCTACGACCGACCCTCGCACTCCACGAGCCCAGGCGGAAGATCCGCCCGCGGATCCTCCAAAGCCAGCTCCATCAGCAGACTCATCACATCCTGCTGCCGCAAAGGACGCGCGCACCGAGCCGACCACCACTTCGACACGAGATCGAACACCGCCTTCTCCTCGTACCGCATGTTCACACGGGACAAAGACCGATGTGGCTCGCCATCGACACGAGGGAAGGAGACCGCCAGGCGAGGGATGCGCACACGCGACATGGGCGGCACCAGGTGCGGAGGTCGGATACCTACTTTTTGCGGGCTTCACGCCGACGAGAGGTCGCCGAAAGTGGAACGAACGATCGCGCGTCGGAGCGTTCGGGCGCGCTTCGTCTACACCCGGGCCAGCAGGTCCGCGACGCCTTGCTTGATGGGCACGCCTTCGTAGAGGATGGAGTGGACGACGCGTGTGAGTGGCAGTTCGAGTTCTTCGTCGTTGGCGTAGTCGTGGAAGGCTTTGGTGGCGAAGACTCCTTCGGCGACTTGGCCGCCCATTTTGGCGCGGATGTCGTCGGCCGTGAGTCCTTTGCCGAGTTCGCGTCCGTAGAAGCGGTTTCGGGAGTGGTCGCTTGTGACGGTGGCGACGAGGTCGCCGATGCCGGCGAGGCCGTAGACGGTGCGTTCGTCGGCGCCGAAGAGTGTGGCGAGTTCGACCATTTCGTCGATGCCGAGGGTGATGAGGCACGCGGCGCAGTTGTCGCCCCAGCCGAGGCCGTCGGCCATGCCGCCGGCGAGGGCGACGACGTTCTTGTAGGCGCCGCAGACTTCGGCGCCGACGAGGTCGCGGCGGGGGTAGGCTTTGAAGGTGCGGGTGGCGAAGAGGTCGGCCCATTCTTTGGCGAGGTCCATGTCGGGGTAGGCGAGGACGGCGGCGGTGGGTTGTCCGACGGAGACTTCTTCGGCGTGGTTGGGGCCGGTGATGCAGGCGACGGGGCGTTTGGTCTCTTCGTGGATGACTTCGCTCATGCGCTTGTGGGTGCGCGTTTCGAGGCCTTTGGTGGCGGAGACGATGATGGCGTCGGGGGAGAGGAGTGGGGCGTAGGTGCGGGCGAATTCGCGGGTGGCCTTGGATGGGACTGCGTGGACGACGTGGCGTTGGTCGTGGAGAGCTTCGCGGAGGTCGTGTGTCACGCGGAGGCTGGGCGGGAGGGGGGCGAAGGAGACGTAGTGCGGGTTCTTGCGCTCCTTTTGCATGCTGGCGACGAGCGCGGCGTCTCGTGCCCAGAGGGTGACGGGTTGGCCCTTGGATGCCATGAGGATCGCGAGGGTGGTGCCCCAGCTTCCGGCGCCGAGGACCGTGGGCACGTCAACCCTCCTTGGGTCGGTACTCCGGGTTGGTCTGGTACGCGTCGACGTAGTCTTGGCCGGAGAGGTCGCGGATCGCGTGCATGATGCGGTCCGTGATGTCTCGGCATGCCTTGCGGTCGTTCTCCATGCCGTAGTAGGGTTCGAGGTAGATCGGCGCGCCGAGGTTGACCTGGACCTTCTTGAGCTTCGGGATGTTGCTGCCTTTGGGGAGGACCTGGTCGGTGCCGATCATGCCGACGGGGATGACGGGGACCTTGGCCATGAGGGCGAGGCGCGCGACGCCGGTGCGTCCTTTGTGGAGCTTGCCGTCGGTGCTGCGGGTTCCTTCGGGGTAGATGCCGAAGAGCTTGCCTTCGGAGAGGATCTGGAGGGAGCGGGTGAACGCTTCGTTGTCGCCTTCGCCTCGCTTGAGGGGGATGACGCCCCACTGTTCGAAGAGCCAGCGTTGGACGGGCACGTCGAAGTGCTGGGCTTTGCTGATGAAGAAGATCTGGCGGGGGACGACGGAGGGGAGGAAGTAGTGGTCGCTGTAGGAGAGGTGGTTCGAGGCGAGGATCGCGCCGCCGGTCTTCGGGATGTGGTGGAGGCCGGTGGCGTGGACGCGCCAGATGCCGCGCAGCAGCGGGGCGATCGTGTATTGCGATGCCTTGTAGAACCGCTCGCCCATGGTCGATGCGCGAGCCCCGGCGCCCACCTTGAGCTTATCGGCGGTCCTCGTCGCGCTCGCGCCGCAACGCTCTTGGAGCCGCCGCCTGTGGCGCTCCCGTTGCGCGAGTTCACGGCGGCGGAGGCGAATGCGCTCGTGCCGCGCGTGCGGCCTCTGCTCGCGTCGCTGCGGGAGGCGTTCCACGCGTTCACGTTCGCGCGCGAGCAGTGGCAGGAGTTGGCGTCGTTCGGGCAGGCAGAGGGCGACGAGGGGCGCCGCTATGAGCACGAGGCGGAGGCGGGCGGCGCGCAGGTGCAGCGGCTGATCGACGAGCTGCATGCGCTCGGATGCGAGGTGAAGGATCCGACGATGGGCCTGGTCGACTTCTATGGTCGACGCAGCAACGGCGAGCTCGTCCTGCTTTGCTACCGCGATGACGAGGATGCGATCCGTTTCTGGCATCCGCTCGTGGGAGGCTTCGCGGGGCGCCGCCCGCTCGCGGAGCTTTAGCGCAGCGCGCGCTCGTGGCCCGCAGCGAGGGCCTCCAGGAGCTTCTCGCGGGAGACGGAGAGGCCCTCTTCTTCGAGCGAGGTCACGCGCGCGCGGATGTCGTCGACGGGCGTGCGGAAGAGGCGCGCCATGCGTTCCTCGTCGCGGTGGACGATCACCGTTCCGTGCTGGAGGACGGCCTTGTCGTTACGGCGTTGTGCCCCGCCTGAGATCTTGCGGCCGTTCACCATCACGTTCGTGCCTTGCTTGCGTACGTAGCAGAGCGATTCGCGCGTGTTGTCGGTCACGCTTTCGATCTCGGCGGGAAGCCCCAGCATGCGGAGCGCTTCGACCACGCCCGCGCTCATCGTGGCGAACGTCCCAGGGATGTCGCGCGGGAGTCCAGGGTGATCGAGCGGGAGGACGACCGCGTAGGTGATCTCCTCGTCGTTGTGGAGGATCGCGCCACCGCCTGTCGCGCGCCAAACGAGGTCGAGCCCTTCCGCCCGCACCGCGTCCAGGTCGACGTCGGCCTCGGTCTGGGCGCGTCCCAGGGAGACGCAGGCGGGGCGCCACTGGTAGAGGCGCACGACGGGCGCGCCCTCGGCGAGGAGAGCCTCATCGCGGGCCATGTTCTGGGCGCCCGTCCTCGGAGGGTCGATGAGGACGCGCATCGACACGGCTGACGCCGGGGCCGGCTTGAAGCTTCGCCCGCGACGGGAAGACACGGACCGTGCGGGGGGTATATCGGTAGTGAGGGCGAAGGCCGGACGTGGACGGCATCCTCGTCCTGTCGGGCGCGATCACGCTCCTCGTCGGTTTCGCGTTCCTCCCGCTGGTCGCCCAGTTCGCGCGCCGCCCATCCACGGACGCGACCGGCCGGCGCGCGATGCGCCTCTACGCGTTCTGGTGGGGGTGCCTCGCGTTCAACCACGCCGCTTCGGGCGTCGTGTACACGGCCGCGGGGTTGGGCTGGACAAGCCTCGAGTCGCAGGTGACGCTCGCGGTCCTCAACCGCGTTGTCCTCTGCGCGTCGCTCGTCGGGCTCATGACCTACGTCCTCTACGTCGCGACGGGGCGCGACCTCTGGAAGCCGCTCGCCATCGTCTACGTCTGCTATCTGGCCATCACGCTGCTGCTCTTCTTCGCGTCGCGGCCGGACGAGGTCCTTGTCCTGGGCTGGCGCACCGTCGCGCAGCCTTCCGTGCCGACACCGCGCTGGGGCGACCTCCTCGCGATCGTCGTCATCGTGCTCCCCCCGCTCGTGGGTGGGATCCTCTTCGCGCGGGCGGCTCGGCGCGCCGCCACGCGCACGGCGCGCGTGCGGGGCGCGGTCGTTGGCTACATGCTCATGGCCTGGTGGGTCCTCACTGTCGCGGCGGGGAACGTCGCCACCTACACGTCGATCATCCAGCCGCTCAATCGGCTCGCCGGATTGATCCTCGTTGCGGCGGCGCTCCTCGCGTACGGGGCGGCACCGCGCGACGCGGCGTCCGACGCGCAGCCGCCGCCGACGTGATCATTCGTCCCCGATCCGCCGCCACTGCGCGGCCGCGCCCAGCACCGTGAGCAGGAGCGCCGCCACGATCGTCACGACCTTCGCGTCCGCCGGCGGAGTCGCGTTGGCGTCCGCGAGGAGCTCGAGACCGCTCTGCGCCGCGAGCCAGCCGCCCAAGGCGGCGGTCGCGACGACGATCATGAGCTTGTTCGCGAGGAGCCCGACGACGATGCCTGCGATCACGGCGACGACGAGGATCCACATGGGCGCGCCGAGGATCGAGGCGACGGCGTACGCGGCCGCGCCGCCGAGCGCGCCGCCGATCAGCCGGAAGGCGAGCGCGAAGAGGATCGCGAAGAGGATCCCCACGACGACGGCGGCCACGATCCCCGCGAGCGGCCCCGCGGCGAAGCCCACGGCGAGCCCGAGGGAGAAGCCCGCGAGGAAGCCTGCGAACGCGGCCATGCTCTTCGCGAGCCGATAGCCGGCGAAGGCGATGACGAGCCCGACGACGAGGCCGAGGACGGACTGCAGGATGAGGAGCGCTTCGCGGGCCACGAGGAAGGCAGCGGCCGAAAACCACATGAAGCCCCCTCCCTTCGTGCAGCCTGTGAGCGACCTCGTCGGCCAGTCGCACCTCGCGAAGCCGCGCTGGCTCGTGCGACCGCTCCCCGCGGGGGAAAAGGTCGCGCAGATCCAGGGGCTCCTCGCGGAGCACGGCCTCCACACCGTCTGCGAGGAGGCGCGCTGCCCCAACCGCGGCGAGTGCTGGTCGCAGGGCGAGGCGACGCTCATGATCATGGGCGACACGTGCTCGCGCGGCTGCCGCTTCTGCGACGTGAAGACCGGCTCGAAGCTTGAGATGGCCGCGAAGCCCCTCGACGTCCTGGAGCCTGCGAAGGTCGGGAACACGGTGCAGAAGCTCGCCCTCACCTACGCGGTCATCACGAGCGTGGACCGCGACGAGCTGCCCGACCAGGGCGCCGACCACTGGCATCGCGTCATCAAGGCCGTGAAGCACCTCTCACCACACACGGTGATCGACGTCCTCGTTCCGGACTTTCGCGGCGAGGAGAAGCTCATCGAGCACGTCGCCGCCGCAGGCCCCCACGTGTTGGCGCACAACATCGAGACGGTCCGCCGCCTGACGCCCAAGGTGCGCGACGCGCGCTGCGGCTACGACCAGACGCTCGAGGTCCTTCGGACCTTCAAGCGAGTCGCGCCCGGCACGCCCACGAAGAGCGGCATCATGGTCGGGCACGGCGAGACGCGCGAGGAAGTGGTCGAGACGCTGCGCGACCTGCGCGACGCCGGCGTCGACTTCGTCACGATCGGACAATACCTCCGCCCGTCGAGCTGGCATCTCGACGTGCAGGACTACTGGCACCCGAACGACTTCGTCTCGCTGGAGCAGGCCGCGTGGTCGCTCGGGTTCAAGCACGTCGTCGCGGGACCGTTCGTGCGATCGAGCTATCGCGCGTGGGAGGTCGAGAAGCTCGTGCGGGAGGCCCACGGGCTCGCGCCTGCGCAACGGCAGCACAGCAACGCCTAAGAGCTCCTTCCCGCTGAGCGCGCCCATGCGTGGCCCCTTCGCCCTCCTTCTCGCCTCCGTCGCCCTCCTCGCGGGTTGCGTGACCCCCGGCGCGGGGCTGCAGGACGCGGGCGCCGGCGCCGTCGACATCTCGGCCCCCGGAGCGGCTGCGAGCGTCGTCCACAAGCTGGGCGACGCGACCGCGCGGGCGACCGACGCGGTGAAGCCGCTTCTCTTCGACGTCGGGCACGACGCGGCGGAGCCCACGCTCGGCGTCCTCGCCGACGGCACGCTCTTCTACGCGGCGGCGACGTTCGACAACGAGCTCTGCACGCCCGCCGTGTGCCTGCCGCGCACGGACATCCTCCGGAGCGCCGATGGCGGCGCGAGCTGGGAGGACGTCACCCCGTACTTCCCGGGCGGCGTCGTTCGCGAGCACCCCGAGACGGGCGACCCGTACGTCTACGTCGACACCCAGACGAGCCGCGTCTTCGACATCGACCAGCGCGTCGCGACCACTTGCTACACGGTGGTCACCTCGGACGATCGCGGTGACACGTGGACAGTTCCCCCCTCGCCCGCGTGCGTCGCGCCCGGCATGGCCGATCACCAGACGATCGTCGCCGCGAAGCCACGCATGCTGCCGACCTCTCCCCTCTATCCGAAGATCGTGTACGTCTGCTACAACGTCGTCGCGACGAGCGCGTGCACGCGCAGCCTGGATGGCGGAACGACGTTCGAGACGACGGGCCCCGTCGGCAGCCGCGGCGTGGACGCCTCGCGCGTCGGGCCGGGCATCATCGCGCCCAACATGTCCGACCCGCTCAACCCCGACGTCGACTCGCAGGCCGTTTGCTCGTCCCTCGTCGGACACCTGCGCGCCGCCGCCGACGGCACCGTGTACCTTCCCCGCCGAGAGTGCAACGAAGGCCTCGTCTTCATCACGCAGGACGACGGCACGACCTGGCAGCGCGTCAAGGTCGCGGACGGCCTCCTCGGCCTCGGGGGCACGGCCGGCATGGATCCCGCCCTCGCGCTCGATGCGAGCGGGAACGTCTACTATCTCTTCCAGAGCGCCGACGGGCGGCTCAAGCTTGCGACGAGCACGGACGCGGGCCAGACCTGGAGCGAGCCTGTCGACGTGCTCGCGCCTGGCCTCACGTGGGGCAACCTGGCCACGATGGCCGCAGGCGCCGACGGCAACGTCGTGCTCGCGTACTACGGCAGCTCGGTCGCGAACGGCACGAACGCGACGAGCGAGGAGATCGAGAACGCGACGTGGAGCGGCTACGTCACGCTCGTGCAGGACGCGCTCACGCCCTCGCCCACGTTCACGACGACGCGCGTGAACCCCGCCGACGACCCGCTCTACCGCGGCGCGTGCGGCATCGGGCGCTGCGGCAGCGTGCGCGACTTCATCGACGTCGTCATCGACGCCGACGGCCGCCCGTGGGTCACGTTCATCGACGCATGCATCGACGAATGCGCCGCGCCCGACGGGACCTACGAGGACAGCACGTCCTTCACGGGCGTCCTCGCCACGCTCGCGGAGGGACCGAACCTTCTGGAGCCGGCGCGGCGCCTCGTGCCTGTCCACCCCGCGAGCGGGTGAGGCGGGACTTAGGGCTAGGTACCGGTCACCTAGCCCCGGCGCCGCGCCTCGCGCCTGTGCACCCCGCGAGCGGCCTGAGGCCGATGATAGGGCTAGGTACCGGTCACCTAGCCCCGGTGGCTTCATGCGGCGCGCGGATGTCGCGAGCCCTGGCATGCGTCGCGCCTTCGCGTCGGACAACAACGCCGCCGTGCACCCCAAGGTCCTCGCCGCGATCGCGGCGGCGAACGAAGGGCACGCGCGCGCGTATGGCGACGACGCGTACACGCAGGGGGTCGCTGCGCGCTTCTCTTCGCTCTTCGGGCGCGAGGTGGACGTCTTTTTCGTCTTCAATGGGACGGGCGCGAACGTGCTCGGGCTCTCCGCGCTCGTGCGCCCCTACGACGCGATCCTCTGCGCAGAGGGCGCGCACATCGCGACGGACGAGGCCAACGCGCCCGAGAGAGCGCTCGGGTGCAAGCTCGTGACGATCCCGACGCCCGATGGCAAGCTCACGCCCGCGCTCATCGAGCCGCACATCCGGGGCGTGGGCTCGCAGCATCATGCGCAGCCGCGCGTCGTCTCCATCACGCAGTCGAGCGAGCTTGGGACCGTGTACGGTCGCGACGAGCTCTTCGAGCTGCGCCGATCGTGCGACGCGAACCATCTGTATCTCCACATGGACGGCGCGCGCATCGCGAACGCCGCCGCCGTCGTCGGCTCCCTTCAGGGCGCGACGGAAGGCGTGCACGTGATGAGCTTTGGCGGCACGAAGAACGGTGCCCTTGCGGCCGAGGCCGTGATCTTCCTCCACCGCGGGCTCGCCGAGGGATTCGCCTGGCGCCGCAAGCAGGGCATGCAGCTTGCGAGCAAGATGCGCTACATCGCCGCGCAGTTCGATGCGCTCCTCACCGACGAGCTGTGGCTCGAGAACGCACGGCATGCGAACGCGATGGCTTCCCTTCTCTCGCGCGAGGCCGAGAAGGTGCCCGGCGTGCGGCTCGCGCAGCGCACGCAGGCCAACGAGGTCTTCGCGACGCTCCCCCGCGACGCGATCGCGCCACTCATGGGGGATGTCGGGTTCTTCGAGGTGTGGGACGAGCGCGCGGATCTCGTGCGCTGGGTCTGCTCATGGGACACCACCGAAGAGGACGTGCGCGGGTTCATCGACGCGCTGCGCCGCGTGATGGGCAAGATCGCCTGATCGACGTCGCCTGTGCACGGCATTCTTCTCAGGGCCGAGATCTTCCTGATGAAGGATCTCGGGTCTCTGCAGGCTGGAGTACCGGGGATCCCCCGTCACTCACATCCGACCCGCTTCGAGCAATCGCGAAATTTTTCATCCGACCAATTTCGCCCTCTGCAAGATCGATCCAGTCTTGGCAGAGCATGTGCTTTAAGGGGAAGATGCCCGTAGCCGCCGCGTCGATGTCGAAGAAGTGGCTCCGCGAGCGCAGCAAGGACTTCTGGTACAAGCTCGCCAAGAAGGAGGGGTGGCGCAGCCGCGCGTCCTTCAAGCTCATGCAGCTCGACGAGAAGCACGAGATCTTCTTCGAGGGCATGAAGGTCGTCGATCTGGGCGCCGCCCCCGGCGGCTGGAGCCAGGTCGCGGTCGATCTCGTCGGGCCCGAGGGCGTCGTCGTCGGCGTCGACCTCGACAAGATCGAGCCCATGGAAGGCGTCACGTTCCTGCGGGGCGACATGACGAGCCCGGACACGGTCGCGCGCACGATGGAGGCGATCGGCGGCAGCGCGGACGTCGTCATCAGCGACATGTCGCCCAACATCAGCGGCGCGTACATGACGGACCATGCGCGCTCCATCTTCCTCGTGGAGAGCGCGCTCGCGTTCGCGCAGAAGGTCCTCGTGCGCGACGGGAGCTTCGTGTGCAAGGTCTTCGAGGGCGACATGTTCCCGCTGCTTCTGCACAAGCTGCGGCAGGGGTTCCGCGACGTGCGCGTCGACCACCCGCCTGCGTCGCGCTCGGCGTCCAGCGAAGTGTACGTGGTCGCCAAGCGCTACAAGGGCCCTCCTAAGTACGCGGCCCCAGAGGGAGAGCCCGAGTGGCAGGAGGGCGACGCGCTGCCCGAGTCGCGCCGGAGCAGGAGGGCGAAGGGTGGCGAAGACTGATATCGTCACGATCGGCCATTCCCCCGACCCGGATGACGCGTTCATGGTATGGGCGATCGCGCAGGGGATCGTCCACGCGGAGGATTTCAGCACGTCGCTCGTGGCGAAGGACATCGAGACGCTCAACAAGTGGGCGCTGCTGGACGCGCGGCTCGAGGTCACTGCTCTTTCGGCCGCGACGTACGCGCGCGTCGCGGACAAGTACTGGCTGCTGCGCCACGGCGCGAGCTTCGGCGACGGCTACGGCCCGATCGTCGTCGCGCGCCGCCCGCTCGAGCTCCTTGAGCTGAAGGACGTCGTCGTGCTCTCGCCGGGGGAGAACACCACCGCGCACGCGGCGCTGCAGCTCGCGGTGCCAGGCGTGCGGACGGAGAAGAAGGCGTTCGACAAGATCCTGCCCGCGGTCGTGAAGGGGCAGGCCGAGGCGGGGCTCCTCATCCACGAGGGGCAGATCACGTACGCCGGCGCGGGCGTGCACCGCGTCGTGGACCTCGGCGCATGGTGGAAGAAGGAGACCGGCCTTCCGCTGCCGCTCGGCGTGAACTGCCTCCGGCGCGACCTCGGGCCGCGGACCGGAGCGGACGTGAACGCGCTCCTTCTCGCGAGCATCGAGACGGGCCTCGTCATGCGCAAGCGCGCCCTCGAGTACGCGCGGCAGTTCGGGCGCGGCATCAGCGCCGAGGACGCGGATACGTTCGTGGCCATGTACGTGAACGAGATGACGCGCGACATGGGCGAGACGGGCCAGCGTGCGATCGAGGAGCTCTTCCGTCGCATGGGGTCGAAGGCGCGGGTGGAGTTCGCGCCGGAAGACTGACGGCCGCAGGGTGGCAGGACGCAAACGCTC
Source organism: Thermoplasmatota archaeon (assembly GCA_035526585.1). Taxonomy (GTDB): domain Archaea; phylum Thermoplasmatota; class SW-10-69-26; order JACQPN01; family JAJPHT01; genus JAJPHT01. Next base: position 10,500 of record DATLCC010000036.1, read on the forward strand.
ATGCTCCTCTGCGGGACTGGCCGCAGCATGGCCGTGGCCGGCGCCAAGGCGACCTCAGGGGCGACCGAGATCCAGGTCCACCGCGAGTACAAGCACGCCTCGCGAAGCATCGCCCCGTGGTTCACGCACAAGCGCATGGTCCCCAAGTGGACGGGCCTCGTCCTCATGGGCGCGCTCACCTTCGCGTTCCCCGCGCCGCTCAAGCCGATCCTGTTCGTGGTGGGGCTTGCGATGTTCTTCCCGAGCGAGTACGTCGTGCATCGCGGCGTCTTCCACTACTTCGCCGACAAGAGCGCCGGCAAGGTGCTCTCGAAACAGCACGTCGAGCACCACAAGCGCCCCGACGACCTCGATTACCTGTTCAACGACCCGCGCATCAGCCTCACGGTCGGCTTTCTGTATTTCATCGTCTGCTTCGGCATCACGCGGAACCTCGGGCAGAGCGCGGCGCTGTCGCTTGGCAACTTCACCGGCCTCCTCTACTACGAGCACGTGCACTTCGCCGCGCACCGTCCGGGCTCGCGACCGTGGACGCCGTGGTCGCGCTTCATGAAGAAGTTCCACCTGTGGCACCACTTCAAGCACGAGCGCAAGTGGTTCGGGGTGACGTCGCCCGCCTTCGACCATGCGTTCGGCTCGAACGCCGATCCTGCCACGGTCGAGCACTCGCCGACGGTGCGGACGCTCGTCCCGACGGACGAGCAGCAAGAGTGGATGCGGCGCTGACGGTCCAGCGTCTGTATTATGCAGGAGAAGGTGCATGCCTGCGCTGCAGCCGGTGCCCTGCGGGCCGATCCAAGCCCGTGGGACCATCATTTCCGGTGGAACGCTCCGGGTTTGCCGAAGCCCCTGTCTTCCAGTGCAGACCTTCTCGCGTTTTCCCATAAGGATCGGCCTCCTGCACACGTGTCCACACGTGGCGTGTCCAGCTGAAGCGGAGGGGTTTTTCCGAGGTTTTTCGCACGGCGTTCCTTGCCAAGCGGTGGAGCTCGAACGATAGCAACCGACGGCAGGCGGACGGAGGTGGATGGATACTCCTTAAGATGGAGGCGCGCGCTGCTCGGCCGGACACGGATGCAGACCACGCTTGCCCTGAACGCGACCCTTGGCCTCGCCACCGCCGGCCTCTACGCCGTCGTGGCATGGATCATCGCCCGCCGCTCGACGACGAGCGAAGACGCTGCGAAGGCGCGGCGGTCGTTCGTGCTCTGGTGGGCCGCGCTCGCCGTGACCTCGGGGCTCGGCTCGCTTGGCCAGTTCCTGGCCGGCATCGGCGTCGTCGCCGTGTCCGTGCACACGACGCTCGCGTACCTGACGCTCCCGCTCATCCTCCTCGCCCTCGCAGGGCTCCTGCAATATCTGATCTACATCCACACGGGCTCGATGCGTTGGCATCGCCTCATCCTTAGCGCGCATCTGGCCCTCGCTGCGTCCTTCTTCGCGCTCATGACCTGGCTGCGACCGACCGCCGTCAAGAGGGGCGACTGGAGCGTGACGATCGACTACGCGCGCGAGGCGCCCGCGTGGGTCGCGCCCTTGGCCATCGCGAGCATCCTCGTGCCCGTGCTCGTCGCGAGCTTCGCCTACTTCACGCTCGCCTTCCGCACGCCGGATCGCTTCGCGCGCTTCCGCATCCTCACGGTGAGCGGCGCGTTCCTCCTCTGGTTCGGAAGCTCGGGCGTCGCGGCGATCCTGCGCTGGAACACGTGGTACTGGTGGCCGCTGGCGGCGCGCGGGATCGGGCTCGTCGCCACGCTCCTCATCCTGTTCGCCTACCACCCGCCGCGGAGGATCGAGGAGCGTCTGCGCTCCCAGGAGGCCAAGGAGCTCACGTACGGCCCCGGCGGCCCTGGCGGCTGGCGCCTGTCGTACTTGATCCGACTCGCGAGCGCTTTCTAGAGCGCGAAGCCCGCCGCGCCCAGAAGCCACTCGGACGCGAGGAAGAGGAGCGCGCCTGCGAGCAGGAAGATGAGCGTCATGCGCGAGCGGCCTTCGTTCGCAGCGGGCACGAGGTCGCTTGCGGCGACGTAGAGGAAGCTGCCGGTCGCGAGCGCGAGGAAGCCCTGCGCGGCGATCGCGTCGACGCTTCCCACGATCGCGGCGAGGAGGCCTCCGAGCGCCGTGACGCCGCCCAGCACGACGGCGCGCCCGAAGGCCGCGCGGCGGTCCGCGCCCGTCGCCATGGTGATGCTCGCCATGCTGAGCCCCTCGGGCACCTTGTGCAGCATGACCGCGACGAAGAGGAGCATGCCCAGCTTCACGTCGACGAGGAATCCGCTGACGATCGCCGCGCCATCGAAGAGCGCGTGCACGCCGAGGCCGATGTAGGCCGCGAAACCGGCGGCGCGCGTGATGAGCGGCCGCTCCGGGTGGATCACGCCGACGAGCGAGTCGCTCGGGTGACCGTGCAGGTCGTGGTGCTCCGGGTGGGCGTGCCCGTGCTCGTCGTGGTGGTGGTGCGCGTGCGCGGTGCGCGCGAACAGGTTCTCCGCGGCGAAGAGGATGATGTAGCCCGCGAGGACGAGGAGGAGGCCGGCGCGCGGCAGGGCGGCCTGCGTCGCGGGGAGCCGCTCGAGGATCGTCACGGCGAGGATGAAGCCGGCGGAGAGCGCGACGAGCGCGGCGAGTCCGCGGCGCGACACGGCGCGCGCGAGCAGGATCGAGCCGCCCAGCGCATCGGCGGCGCCGGCGGCGACGGCGAGCACGAAGCCCACGACGAGGAGGTCCACGCCCCGGCGAGCCGCGCCACCTTCATAACTTGTCGTACGTGTTTCATAAAAACAGGGGCGTCGTTTTCCTTACCATTATGAGGAAGCCACACAGTTTCTCATAACGTGGCCGTGGTCAGCGTCTCGCTCCCCGACTCCCTCGTGGAGCAGGCGGACGCCTTCATCGCCGAGCGCGGCTACGCCGGCCGCTCCGAGCTCGTGCGCGCCGCGATGCGGGACTTCCTCGCCCACGAGGCGGCCCCTGGCGGCGCGGCCGCGCGCAGCGCGACCCTGACACTTCTCTACCCGGAGGGGCACGAGCGCAAGATCGGCGAGATCCGGCACGGCTTCACGGACATCGTGCGCAGCATGATGCACGGACATGCAAGGGGCCTCTGCGTCGAGGTCTTCGTCCTCGAAGGAAGCGGCAAGCGCATCCAGCAGTTCGGCGATGCGCTGCGCGCCGCGAAGGAGACGCGCCTCGTGCAGACCGTCTACACGGACGCCGCCGGCGCCGCCGACGCGGGCCACCCCCACAGCCACTGACAGACTGTCGGCGGGCGCCGGCTGTGAAGCTAAGACCCCCTGGCGTTCTGCTCCCTTGTGCGACAAGCCGCGAAGATCGCGCTCTTCACGCTCCTCTGCCTGATCTGGGGCTCGACCTGGCTCGTCATCAAGGTCGGCTACGGCGACCTCGGCCCGTTCAACGTCGCCGCGATCCGCTTCCTCCTCGCGGGCCTCCTCTTCGTGCCGCTCGTCCCCGCCTTCCGCGCGCGCTGGCCGCGCGGACGCCGCGAGTGGCTCCTCGTGCTCTGGGTGGGCGCCGCGATGTTCACCGCGGACTACGGCCTCATCTACTGGGGCGAGATGCGCATCGACAGCGGCCTCACCGCGGTCCTCTTCGCGACGCTGCCCCTCTCCACCGCGATCCTCGCCCACTTCTTCGTCCCCGGCGACAGGCTATCGCCGCGCAAGGCCGGCGGCGTCCTCCTCGCCTTCGCCGGCGTCGTCGCGCTCTTTGGCGACAAGCTGCGCATCGACCCTTCGAAGACGTGGCCCATGCTCGCGATCGTCGCGAGCGCGATCTTCGCCGCGGCCGCCGCCATCGCGTCGAAGCGCTACGGCAAGGACCTCCATGCGACCGCGCTCAACGCGCCCGCGATGATCGTGGGCGCGATCCTGCTCTCCCTCGTCTCGCTCGCGACCGGCGACGGCCTCGCCCTGCCGCGCGACGGACCGACCTGGGGCGCGATCCTCTACCTCGCGATCGCGGGGAGCGTCGTCACGTTCCTCGTGTACTTCACGCTCCTCAAGACCTGGAACGTCACGAGCCTCAGCTTCATCAGCGTCTTCATCCCGATCGTGGCGCTCGCGTTGGGGTACGCGTTCCTCGGCGAGCGGCCGAGCGTCTGGACGGGGCTGGGCGCGGCGATGATCATCGGCGGCGTGACGCTCGCGAACCTCGCGCACCGCGCGCGCCCGCCGGCCACCGCGCCCGTCGGGAAGCCCGACACGTGACGCGAGGCATCCGGACCTATGCGGCTCGGACGAAAGAGCCCGCGCCGCGCAGCACCATCACGCGGTGCGGCCCGCTCACCGGCAGCACGTACTCCTCGCTCTGAGCGGTGAACCCCAGCCTTTCGTAGAAGGGGATCGCGCCCACGCGCCCGTGGCACCACACGAGGTGCGCGCCGTGCGCGCGCGCGTGCGCGAAGCACGCCTCCACGACGGCGCGCCCGTGTCCGCGGCCCTGCGCGTCGGGGCGCGTGGCCACGCCCCGCACCTGCCACGCGCTCCCCCGACTTGTGCCCGCGCCGGTGGGGCACGGCGCGGGGTCGGTGCTCGCGCACGCGACGATCTCCTTGTCGACGCGCGCGACGAAATGCGCGCATTGCGGATGCAGGTCTCCGAGCGTCGGCGGCGCGCCGGCGGGCTGCCCGGGCCGCAGCATGGCGCGGCGGAAGGGGAGGACCTCCTCCAGGATCGCGCGCTCCATGCTCGCCCATGGGCACATCAGAGAAAGAACATGTCGCGCGTGCTGAGGTGACCACCCGTTGTGCCACGTCCGGACGAGCGAGGGAAAACGCTTAGAGCGGGCCCAGGCCTGGGCGCAGCGTGGGCAAGCTCAGGACGCTCCTGGAGTTCGTGAAGATCGAGCACACGCTCTTCGCGCTCCCGTTCGTCCTCGCCGGCATGCTCCTCGGGTTCCGCTCGACCGGTGCCCCCTTCGACGGGCGGACCTTCGCGTTCGTCCTCGCGGCCGCGACCGGCGCGCGCACGCTCGGCATGACGCTGAACCGCATCGTGGACAAGCCGATCGATGCCCGCAACCCGCGCACCGCCGCCCGCGCGCTGCCGGCCGGCACGATGAGCATGCGCGCGGCCCTCGCGCTGGCCCTCGTCGCGGGGACCGTCCTCGTCGTCTCGGCCTGGCGGCTCAACACGACGGTCCTTCTGCTCTCGCCCGTCCTCGTGCTGCTGTTCTTCGCCTACCCGTACGCGAAGCGCGTCACGTGGGCGTGCCACTTCGTGCTCGGGCTCGCGTTCCTGTGCGCGCCCATGGGTGGCTACCTCGCCGTCACGGGGTCGTTCGCCGGCTGGCCGGCGCCGATGCTCCTGTGCGTCGCGGCGATGGCGTGGGTCGCGGGATTCGACATCATCTACGCGCTCCTCGACGTGGACTTCGACCGAGCGAACGGAGTGCACAGCGTCCCGGCAGACTTCGGCGACGCGCCCGCGCGCCGCGTCGCGGCCGCGCTCCACGTGCTCGTCGTGCTTTGCCTCGCCGCCTTCGCGCGCGTGGCCGGCTTCGGGTGGCCGATGTACGCGGCGACGGCGGCGGTGGCGGCGCTACTGGCCTACGAGCACGCCACCGTCGACCCGCGCGACCCCGTCGCCATCAACAAGGCCTTCTTCCACGTCAACGCGGTCGTGGGGTGGATCGCGCTGGCGGGGCTCGTAGGGGCGACCCTCGTCTAGCTTCGCGTAGCGGAGCCTCTTCTGGATCCTCACGAAGAGGGCGCACGCGATCGAGAGGCTCGTCGAGAGGACGACGAGGTCGGCCGCGACGAACCATTGGAGCGCGTCGAGGCCCAGGAACGGCATCGCGGGAGGCTCTCCGGGCACCCGCATTTGAACCCTCGGAGAGGGCACTTTGCGCCTCTACGACGCGACGAGGACCGGGCCTTCCCGGAGGGTCGCGACCGTGGTCGTGCTGTCGCGGCTCGTGTCGGGCGAGTCGCACGTCTTGCAGCCGTCCGTGAAGACGATCATGATCTTGCCATCGGGGCCGGCCGCCATGTCGAAGAAGTCGAGGAGGTTGCGGTCCGGGTCGCCGCCACCGCCATTGTGGATGCTGCCCACCTGCACGGGGTCGTCGTCCGGCGTGACCTGCACCGTCGTCCACGTGGGCGTCGCGGAGAGCGCGTCGAGCGAATACGTGACGAAGACGTGCCACCGCGTGTCCTTGGACGCGTCGTCGGAGTTGACGCTCTTCCAGTCCCCCACGGTGTCGCTTGTGCCGTAGTAGGCGAACGCCACGCGCCCGGCGGCGCCCGCGACGCTCGTCGGCATGAGCGAGCTGTTCACGTGCGGCGGCGACACGGCGAAAGGCGCGCCGAACGTCTTCCCCGCGTCGGTCGAGAGGGCGCCGTACATGCGCGCATCCTTGCCGGGCCACACGAGGAACGCGTTCCCCGCGTCGTCGACCGCGAGGCTCGGGTCGTCGCCGGGCTCGCTGCGGCCGTGCCCCTTCGTGTCGATGGGTGTGACCTCCCACGAGGAGCCGGAGTCGCGGCTCACGGCGACGACGGGCTCGTCGCAGCCGGCGGATGGGACGTACACGGTCCCGTCAGGAGCCGTCGCGATGTGGCCATTGAGGCCACCGCAGTGGTCGGGTCCGATCGCGATGACCGCGGGCTCCCACGCGACCCCGCCGTTCACGCTGCGGGCGACGGAGGTCGCGCCCTGGTTCGGCAGGACGCCGAGGCCGACGGGCGCGGCGTCGTTGTACCCGTAGTACACGACCTTCGGGTACCCCACCGTGGGCACGCCCACAGGCACGCCGCTCGCGACGGTCTGGTGGTCGTTGCCGGGGCGACCGCAGGCGCCGGGGTTCGCGGTCCACGAGGCGCCATGGTCGTCGCTCCATAGGAGGTAGCTGCATCCGACGTAGAGGTGGTCCGCGTAGACGCGGTCCGTGTCGCGGTCCACGTAGATGTACGGGTCGAGCGAGCCGACGGGCCAGTTGTTGGGCGAGGGCGTCACGTCGGTCCACGTCGCGCCCTGGTCGTCGCTGCGGAAGATGGACGCGTCGCTGATGACGTACGCGCGCCCCTCGCTGTCGATCCCCATCGTGGGCTCGCCGCCCTCATGCTCGAGGCTCACGAGGTCGAAGACCATGGAGGCCGCGGTCGGCGCGGGCGGCAGGAAGGGGACGTTCGCGGCCGGCGTCGTGCAACCGGCGAAGAGGAGAGCGACCAGGACGAGCGGGACCGCGCGCACAGGCGCCACCTCGCCCGGGCCGCTTTCAAGGTTGTGGGAGTGGTCTTCCGCCGGCGGTGGGGATCACCCTTCGGGGTTGTCGGCGCCCTTGAGCCGCGCGGAGCTTGGCATCGGCGTCGAGACGTTGAGCCGGATGGCCGCTCCGCGCCCGCGGTTCCCCACCTTGCCCAGGTGCACGTCGAGTCGCTCCGGCGCCTGCGGCGCGACGCGCTCGTCGGACGTCGCCTCGTCGAAGCGGCGCACGATGCGGTAATAGGTGTCGCGCTGCGCGGGCACGTATCCCCCTTCGCGGAGGAACCGACGCGCGTGGGCGGGCGTCATGCCGAAGAGCGTGCCGGCGGCGCTGATGACGTTCTCCTCCATGAGGACGCCGCCCCAGTCGTCCGCGCCCCCGTGTAGCGCGGCCTGCGCGATCTTCGGGCCCTCCGTGACCCAGCCCGCCTGGATGTGGGCGAAGTTGTCGAGGAAGAGGCGCGAGATCGCGATCACGCGCAGGTATTCGTCCGCGGGCGCGATCGCGTGCTTGAGGCGCGTGCTTCCGTCGGTCTGGAACGTCCACGGGATGAACGCGGTGAAACCCCGGGACGGGCGAAGCTGCGGGGTCCTCCCCTGCGAGCGGTCCTGCACCGCGCGCACCGAGTCCAGGTGCTGGAGCCGGTGGCGCCACGTCTCGCCCATGCCGAACATCATGGTGGCGGTCGTCGTCATGCCGAGCTTGTGGCACTCCTCGTGGATGTCGAGGTATTGCTGGGATCGCGTCTTGAGGGGCGACACCTTGTCCCGCCACTCGTCCACGAGGATCTCCATGCCGCCGCCGGGGAGCGACTTGAGGCCCGCGGCCCGCAGGCGCTCGATCATCGTGCGGTGGCTCACGCCTTCGGCCTTCGCGTAGAACTCGATCTCCGTCGCGGTGAGCGAATGGATGTCGATCGTCGGGAAGCGTTCCCTCACCGCGCGGAACATCTGCTCGATGAACGCGACGGGAAGATCCGGATTGAGGCCGCCCTGCAGGAGCACCTGCGTCCCGCCCTGCGCGACGAGCGGCTCGATCTTGTGCAGGATCTGATCGATCGTGAGCGTGTACGCGTCCTTCTCCTTCCCCGTGCGATAGAAGCCGCAGAAGTCGCAGAGGACGTTGCAGACGTTCGTGTAGTTGATGTTCCGGTCCACGACGTAGGTCGCGACCGCGGGATCCGTCACGGCCTCGCGGCGCCTGTTCGCTGCATCCGCCAGCTCCGCGTAGGGGGCGTCCACGAGGAGGAGCGCCTCGTCGATCGAGATGCGCTCGCCGCGTGCGGCGCGGTCAAGGACGTCTTTCTGGGCCGATTCCGTCGTTGCCTGGATCATGAGCGCCACCCGTTTCCGCGCTCGATGCGTCGCGACGCGTCGGCGTCCTCGGCAAGCCTGCGGCCGATCCGCGAAACTCCTCGAGCGAGCTTCAGGCGCTCACCTCGAGCGGAGCGAGCGCAGGCACGCGCGGCACCTCGCCCAGCGCGTGCGCCTCCTCGTAGTAGCGCCGAAGCCCCGCGAGCTTGGGCGCATCGAGGTCGTAGTGGAGGTCCCGGAAGTAGCGCTCCATGTACGCTCGGGAGAGGAAGAGCTTCTTTCGCGCATGGTCGACGATCTCGCTCTTGTGCGCCCGGCCCCAGGCCTTGCCCGCGAGGAGCGTCCGGTGGACCGCGCGAAGCGCTCCTTCGCGCGACGCGACGAAGTCGCGCCGCGCGGCCCAGACGGCGAAGACCATCGGTGTGCCCGTCCAGCGCGTCCATTCGTCGCCCAGATCGAGGCGCCCCAGGTTCGGGTACGCGAGGGCCGCTTTCATCGCGTTGTCGCCGATGTAGAGGACGCCCTCGTAGCTCTTGCCGATCTCTTCGAGATCCGGCTCCCCCTTCACCCGCTGCGCGTCGATGCCAAGGCGCGTCGCGAGAAGGATCTTGAGGAGGATGTCGCTCGTCGCGCTCTCGCCGGTCACGCAGACGCGCCCGCCGTGCAGCGAGTCCACGCTGTTGCGGAAGAAGAGCGAGACGCTGTGCACGAAGCCGGAGCTGTTGATGCTGAGGTCCGGAAGGAGCACGAGCTCGTCCGCATGACGCGCGTACTCGACGCTGCTGATCGGGCTCACGTCGAGCTCGCCTTCCGCGAGCATGCGGTTGAGCTGCGTGGGCGCGCCGCGGATCAGCTCGATGCCCGGATGCGGGACGTGGCCGGTGGCGAGGCCGTGGTAGATGGGCAGGGAGTTGAGGTAGTCGATCCAGCCGAGGCGCACGCTCATGACATCACCTTTGACCGCCCGGCCTCCGCAAAGAGCGCGATGGCCGCGATGCACGCGATCCGTTTGACCATCGCGTCCGTCGCGTGTGCTCCCCCGGAGGGCGCTGCGTGCGTCACGCGACCACCTGCGTCTGCTGCCGCTCCTGCACGAGAGAATCAGGGATCGGATCGTACGACCCGAACGTGTGCACGGGCTCGAACCCGGCGCTGCGGATGAGCGAGGGAAGATCGTCCTTCTTGACGAAGGCCCACGTCTTCCCTCCGGCGGCCTGCAGGATGCGCTCCTCGAACGCGGAGCCGCCGATGTCGTCGACGCCGTAGGAGAGCGACACCTGCGCGAGCGGCTTCCCCACGGTGACCCACGGGACCTTGATGTGCGCGAGATTGTCGAAGTAGAGGCGCGAGATGCTGAGGAAGCGCAGCGTGTCGAACGCGCTGGGGCCCAGCGCGCCCGTCTTCGCGTGGAGCTCCGTGTTCTCGGGGTTCCACGCGAGGGCGACGAAGGCGTGGAATCCGCCGGTCGCGTCCTGGAGCTCGCGGATGCGGCGCATGTGGTCGATGCGCTCCTCGTGCGTCTCGACGTGGCCGTACAGGATGCTGACGTTGGTCGGGATCCCTTGCGCATGCGCCTCGCGGTGCACGTCGAGGAAGCGCTCGCCGGCGATCTTCGTCGCAAGCATGCGCTTGCGGGCTTCGGGGTGGAAGACCTCGGCTCCGCCGCCGGGAATGCTGTCGAGGCCGGCGGCTCGGAGTCGCCGCAGCGACTCCGCGAGGGATATCTTTTCCCGCTTGGCGAGGAAGTCGACCTCGACGCCGGTCATGCCTTGGATATGGGTGCCGGGGGCGACGCGCTTGAGCATGCGGAACATCTGCTCGAAGTAGGCGAGGTCGCATTCGGGGGTGAGGCCCCCGACGACGTGCCATTCGTTGACGCCGGCGCGGTAGGCGGCCGTGGCCTTCTGCTCGATCTCGTCGATCGTCATCAGGTACGCCTTTTCTGTGCCGCTCTTGGCGAAGAAGGCGCAGAAGCCGCAGTCGGCGGCGCAGATGTTCGTGTGGTTGACGTTGAGGTCGGTGCGCGTGTAGACGGCGTTGCCATGGCGGCGGACGCGCTCCTTGTGCGCGAGCTTGCCGAGGCGCGCGGTGCTGCGGACGTCGAAGAGGCCAAGGGCTTCCTCGTCGGTGATGCGCTGGCCGCGCGCGAGCTTGTCTTCCACACGCTGGAGGACGTCCATGCTACGTGCCGCGGGAGGGAAGCCTCCTTTTTAAGGGTTCCACCCGCGCGCCAACCCGCCAGCCGAGTGATGCCACGAGGCGCGGCGAGGTCGGCGTCGGCCTTGCTACGGCTCGGGCCGCTCGGCGAAGATCGTCCATTCTGCGACCCAAATGGCGATGATGAGCGCGACGAGGCCCGCGAGGACCCATACGAGGCCCCGCTTGCTCTGGGCCCACATGTCCTTGGGCGGGCGGTACGTGCCGGGCCCGCGTCGTCCGGTCCCCACGCGCGCACATGGCTGCCGCGGGGTCATCTCGCCTTGCTGGAAGCTTCCACTCCAACGATGATCGCGTGGGGGTGCATGCGGGCATCAATGCGTGTGCGGCGCGAGCGGCGCGCCCTGGAGCGGCCCCACGACGACGGGGAGCGCCGCGCGCAGGAGCGCGTTCACCTTTCCATCGAGCGAGCCCGTCGGCGCGGGCGTCCAGGCCCATTCCAGGCCTTCGTCGCCCGCAGCGTCGAGCGGCGCGATGCGACAAAGCGAGTCGCTGAGCACGACCGCGGCGCCCGCGCGGAAGCCACGCCACTTCGCGACGCTGTAGAGCGCGGCGGTCTCCATCTCCACGGCCTGCGCGCCGCGCGCGCGGTAGCGCTTCGCCTTGCCGACCGTCTCGCGGTACGGCGTGTCGGTCGTCCAGACGGTGCCGCACTGGTAGGCGAGACCGGCCTCCTGGCCTAGCGAGAGCTCGAGCGCGTCCTTGACGATGGGCGCGGCGGAGACCTCGTCCGTGGATCCCAGATACGAGCGGCTGACGCCGTCCTCACCGATGGCCTTCTCGATGACGATGATATCGCCGCTCGCAAGGAGCGGGTGGAGGATCCCTGCGAAGCCCACGCCGACGATCGTGTCGACGCCGCACGCGTGGAGCTTGTCCGCGACAAGCGCGGTCGCGGGCGCGCCGATGCCGGGGTTCACGAGCACGAACGATTCGCCGCCCCACGTGCCACGGAAGAGCTTCGCCGCGCCGGCCTTCAGGTCGACGGGCTTCGCGTGGCTGAGGATCCGCGCCGCTTCGAAGAGCGGCTCCCCCCAGGTGAAGAGCGCGCGCGTCGGGACCGAGCCCGGAGCCACCTGCGCGCCCCCGTGCTCGGCGCGGCGCCGCAGGCCCAGGAGGGGCGTGAGGATCTCGCGCTCGTCGTCCATCGCGCGCCCATCCAGGAGCCGCGATTTAAGCCCTCGGGCAGGTCCGAACTCTTTTCCGTAGCAGCCGGCTTGGCGAAGCGATGCCCCTCGACGTGCCCGCGATCCGGCGCCAGCTCGTCACGTTCCTGCGCACGTACGTCGAGGACGCGAAGCTCTCGGGGTACGTCCTTGGCGTCTCCGGGGGCATCGACAGCGCGGTCGTCGCTGCGCTCGCGGTCGAGGCCCTCGGCAAGGAGCGCGTCCTCGCGCTGCTCATGCCGCACGCGAGCTCCAACCCGGACGACGCGGCGCACGGCGAGCTCGTCTGCCGGACGCTTGGCTTGCCGAGCGAACGGGTGGACATCACGCCCCTCGTCGCCGCCGCGGAGGCGGCGTGCGAGCATCACGCCCCGCGCGACATGGCCGCGGCGAACCTTCGGCCGCGCGCGCGGATGATCGTCCTCTACGCCCACGCGCACCAGATGGGCCGCCTCGTCCTTGGCACCGGCAACAAGAGCGAGCTCCTCACGGGCTACTTCACGAAGTGGGGCGACGGCGCCGCCGACGTGTATCCGCTCGGCGACCTCTACAAGACCGACGTCTTCTCGCTCGCTCGGGAGCTGCGGCTTCCGCGCGAGATCCTGGAGAAGCCCCCGAGCGCCGGCCTCTTCGCGGGACAGACCGACGAGGGGGAGCTGGGGATCAGGTACGTGGATCTCGACAGGGTGCTCGCGGAGCTCGAAGGCGGCCACGATGCGGCGACCGCCGCCCGCCGCGCCGGCGTGCCGGAGGAGACGGCGCGCATGGTGGAGCGCCGCGTGATATCGAGCGCGCACAAGCGCAACCCGCTCGTCATCCCGAAGATCGGCTTCCGTACCGCCGGCTGGGACTGGCGCGAGCCGCGCGGGAGGTCGCTCTCGTGAAGCTCGTCGCCGTGTCTGGCAGCAGCCGCGAGGGCGGCAACACGACGCTCCTCCTCGAAGAGGCCTTGAAGGCCGCCGCGGGCCGCGTCGAGACGCAGCTCGTGGAGCTCGCGGCCTTCGGGCCAGCGGGCCGCCGCCGCGAGGGCGCTCTCGAGGAGGTCGTTGCGACGATGCGCGGCGCCGACGCGCTCCTGCTTGGCACTCCGAGCCATTTCGGCATGCCCAGCGCGCGCCTGAAGGCGGTGCTGGACGCGACGTGGGACGACGCGAAGCGCGGCGCCCTCGCCGGCAAGCCCTGCGCGTCGTTCGCGGTCGAGTCCGAGAGCGGGGGCGAGCTCGCCGCGATGGGGCTCGCGCACTTCTGCGCGGTGCACCGCATGGCGTACGTGGGCTACGTCGTCGGCCGGGCGTCGAAGGAGCGCGAGATCCTCATGGACCTGCGCGCGACCCGCGAAGCGCGGACGCTGGCATCGCGCGTCGTCGACCTGTTGCAGATGCGACGCTGATGGACGAAGACGAGGACGAAGTCGAAGGCGAGGGGAGGGCCGAAGGCGACGAAGGGCGCCTCGACCTTTGCCTCGGGTCCTCCCCTCGCCTTCGTCCGCGCCTTCGTCCTCGTCCTAGCGCGCGAGATCCACCGAATGCTCGCCGCCGCTGCATGTCGCCTTCAACCCGGATCGCGACATGGCGTGCCCCTCAGGACACGTCGCCTTGTCGAGGAACTTGTCCACCCACACCGTCGCGAACGTCGTGTCGTGCGCGGTGCGCGCGTCCGGCGTGAACTGCCGCACGCGCTCCAGGAGGCGCTTGAGCTCGGGCGTCGTGGCGAGCGGGGCGAGCTTCTCCGGGTCCGGGAGGCCGCGCGTGCTCCCGGCCGGCTCCGCGGTGGCGGGGCTCGCGGGGAGCGTCCGCGCGAAGGCGAGGCCGACGAAGAAGCCCGCGAAGTGCGCCCACCAGCCGATGCCGGACGGGCTGCCCGCGAGGTAGTCGCTCAGGAAGTAGACCGCGTTGAACGCAAGGTAGAGCAGGAGGACGAGGCTCGCCTGCATCCAGAACACGAAGAAGAGGAGGAGCATCGGCAGCTTCTCGCGGGGGTAGCGCAGGGCGAAGGCCGCGAGCACGCCGAAGATGCCGCCCGATGCGCCAAGCGCGAGCGTGTCGAGGCCGATGAGGGGCGTCGTGAGCGCCATGACGACGTGCACGACGAGGGCGGCGAGGTGGGCGAGACCGAAGATGACGAGGAACTTGCGCTCACCGACGCGCTCCTCGAGGGCGGGTCCTGCGGTGAGCAGGATGAAGAGGTTGCCGATGAGGTGGATCGAGAAGAAGCCGCCACGGCCGCTCGCGCCGCCCGGGGGCGCGTGGACGAAGGCGCTCGTGAGCGGGCTCCACCAGGCGAGGTCGGTCGGCCGGAACCCGAGCTGGCCCTGGATGCCCTCGTGCCGCGTCAGCCGGCCGATCGTGTCCACGAGGAAGACGGCCATCATGACCATCCCGAGGCCGTAGGCCTTCGGTACGCCGCGGCGCAGCACGAGCGCCAGCCCCACGATCGTGACGGCGAGCGCCGCCAGGGGATATGCGCCGGTGGGGACCAGGGCCACGGGGCGCGACCGGCGGCCCTGGCCATGAAGATTCGCGGCCCCTTCGTCCTTCCGGGCGAAGGGGAGGCCGCCCCGCACGGGCCTACGGCCGCAGCGTGCGAGTATTAGCCTTCCGAGGGGCAAGTGCGGTCCGATGACGGACCTGACGCTCGTCCCGGGCGACGTGCTGAAGATCGAACGGCGCTACCTGGTCGACGGCGTGCTGCAGAAGGAGACGACGCGCGGCACCTTCGCGGGCGTGCAGGCCGTGGGGAGCGCGGAGCACATCGTGCTCGAGGCGGGTGCCGGCAAGAAGACGCGCCTCGTGCCGCTCCACAGCGTCTCCGAGATCACGCTTGTGAAGGCCGTTCCCCGCAAGCCGAAGGAGACTCCCGCCCCCGCGTGGGACCCCGGCGTGGTCTAGGATCGGGGCGGTTTGTCGAAGGGAAGCTCGACGACGAACGTCGCGCCTTCGCCAGGCTTCGATTCCGCGCGCACGCAACCGCCATGCCGCTCCACGATCCTTCGCACGGTCGCGAGCCCGACGCCCGTCCCCTGGAATTCCACGTCGTTGTGGAGGCGACGGAAAGGCTCGAAGAGGTCGCGCGCCTTGGCTGGGTCGAAGCCGACCCCATTGTCGCGCACGTAGAAGGCGACGCGGTCTTCCTCGGTCGCGTGCGCAGGGCCCATCACGACCTTGGGGTGCGCCGTCTTCTTCGTGTACTTCCATGCGTTCCCGAGGAGGTTCCCGAGCACGAGACGCAGCAGCGCGGGATCGCCGTGGACGCTGAGCGTCTCGGGCTCCTCGATGCACAGGTCGACCTTGCGTGGATCGCGCTCCGAGAGCTCCTTCGCGGTGTCGCGGGCGAGCTCGGCGATCGAGACGGCGTCCCAGCGAAGGTCGCCTCGCGACACCTTGGCGAACTCGAGAAGGTCCTCGACGAGGTGCGAGGCCCGCTCGGCGCTCTCCCGGATCGAGGCGAGGTTGTGCTGGATCTCGGGATCGAGCTTCTGCGTGTCGTGGAGCGTGATGTCCGCCACCGTGTGGATCGCGCGCAGCGGCGCCCGCAGGTCGTGGCTCACGGTGTAGCTGAACGATTCCATGTCACGGAACGACTGTCGCAGCACGTCGTCGGCGCGCTTGCGCTCGGTGAGGTCGCGCGTGACCTTGCTGAACCCGAGGAGGCGGCCTGTCTCAGGATCGCGAAGCGACGTGACGATGACGTTGGCCCAGAACTTCGTGCCATCCTTCCGGACGCGCCAGCCTTCCTCTTCGTAGCGCCCTTCGCGTCCCGCGATCTCGAGCTCGCGCTGGGGGCGCCCGGCGGCGGCTTCCTCTCGCAGATAGAAGCGGCTGATGTGGTCGCCGACGATCTCTGCGGGCCGGTAGCCGATCAGGCGCTGGGCGCCGGTGTTCCAGCTCTGCACGCGCCCTTCGGCGTCAAGAAGGAAGATGGCGTAGTCGGTCACGCCTTCGACGAGGAGGCGGAAGCGCTCCTCGCTCTCGCGCAGCGCCTGCTCGTAGAGGAGCCGGTCGGTGAGGTCGCGTGTGACCTTGCCGAAGCCCACGACCTCGCCCGTGTGGGGATCGCGAAGCGTCGTGATGACGACGCTCGCCCAGAAGCGCGTCCCGTCCTTGCGGATGCGCCAACCTTCTTCGGCGTAGCGTCCGAACGTCGTCGCCATCCGCAGCTCCTGCGCCGGCTTGCCGCGCGCCACGTCCTCGTCCGGGTAGAAGACGCTGAAGTGGCGCCCGATGATCTCCTCGGCGCGATAGCCCTTCAGGTGCTCGGCCCCGTTCGTCCACGTCATGATGCGGCCATGGGGATCCAAGGCGAAGATGGCGTAGTCGCGCACGCTCTCGACAAGGAGCCGGAAGAGGCCGAGCTCCGGCTCCGGCATCTCGCCTCTGGGGTCGGCATCGGCCGCCGGCTTGCCTCCTCGGCGGTCGTGCTCTCGTGCGCGCACAAGGACGAGAGCGGTCCTCTCATACATCAAGAGAAGGGCTCAGCGTCCCGCTTGTCGCTCGAACGAACCTCGAACAGGGATCGCAGCCGGAACAGGTCGGATTCGACCTCGCGGCGCAGCTCCTCGCGCTCGCGCGTCGCGCGCGGGACCGCGGCCGAACCGGCGCGCGCGTGGATCACGGTCGTGCCCGCCGGCGCGTCGCGCAGGATATAGGCGAAGCCGGCGCCCTCGAGGCGGTCCGGAGCGGTCCACGCGCCCTCGCGGACGACGCGCTGGAGGACGGAGAGGACCTCGTCCTTGCGGGCGCTCACGAGGATGCTTCCCGTCTCGCGCACCTGCACACGCATGATGCGTCGTAGTCGGGTCCCCTTCTTGTAGCTATCCGCTCGCTGACGACAAGACGCGCCGGATGCCTGCTTCGCGAGGCGCGTCCACGACGAGCACGACCTTCGCCCCCTGCTCGGAGGCGAGCCGGCGCACGGCGCGCGCCATGTGCTCCTCGCGCGCGGCCTCGACGCGCGCGATCCCCTTCACGCGCCGGATGCCCGCGTCCCACGCGAGGCTGAAAGCGCGCGCGTCGGCGGCCGCGGGGGGCCGCTTCGCGAGCTTGCGCTGGATGCGGCCGTAGCGCAGAAGGCCGAACGCGGAGACGGTCTTCGTGAAGAGCTCCTCGTACGCCTCCTCCGGGATGTCCACCCCGTAGCACGTGACGCCGGCCGCCTGCGCCCACCGCGCCGCGCCCAGAAGATCGGGCGGCGGAAGGTCGACGTCGCCGAACTCGCGCAGCTTCACGCTGTAGATGAAATCGTGGTCGGGAAGATCCTCGAAGGGATCGACCTCCGGATCGCGCTCGTAGCGAAGGAGCGTGCCGGCCGCTTCGGGGGAGAGGCCCAACGCGACGGCCGTCGGGCGCTCCTCGTCCAGAAGGCGCGTGACGCGCTCGCGCTCCGAGACCAGCCCCTGCACGGTCGACACGAGGAGGACCTCGCCCTCGCCGAAGGGGAAGCGCGTCGCGGTCATGCTACCGGAACTTGTCGACGGCGTGGTTCTTGCTCTCGATCGTCACGATCGCCCGGTTGGCAGCCATGAGGAGCGTCTCCATGCCGACCTCCTGCACCACGGCGGCGGGGAACGTGACGAGGATCGTGAGCTTCTTCCCGTCCACCTTGAACGAGCGCTCGATCGCGACGGGGCCCTCGAACTTCTTCATCGGCTCTTCCTTCGGGGCGTCGCCGGGCGCGGTCACGTGGGCGCAGACCCGGCGACCCGGCATGAAACCTTGCCTTGCGCTGGCCTTCGCGGGCGGCCGAAGGCATTATCGGTCTCCTCCCTCTCGCGTCGCCCATGCAGAAGATCGGCGTCGTGGGCGCAGGACAGATGGGCCACGGCATCGCGCAGGTCGCGGCGCAGGCCGGCTACACGGTCGTCATGCGCGACGTCGAGCAGCGCTTCGTGGACAAGGGGCTGCAGGGGATCGCGAAGAACCTCGGGCGTCAGGTCGAGAAGGGCAAGATGCCGAAGGCCGAAGCGGACGCGGCGCTGGGCCGCGTCAGCGGAACGAGCGATCTGAAGATGCTCGCCGACTGCGACCTCATCATCGAAGCGATCGTGGAGAACCTCGACGTGAAGAAGAAGCTCTGGCAGGAGCTCGACGGCCTATGCAAGCCGGGCGCCATCTTCGCCACCAACACGAGCAGCATCCCCATCACGCTCCTTGCGTCCGCGACGAAGCGGCAAGGCCGCTTCGTCGGGATGCACTTCTTCAACCCGGTCCCCGTGATGAAGCTCGTCGAGCTGATCCGCGGCGTCGACACGGCGCCCGAGACCGTCGCCGCGGTGAAGGCCGCAGGCGAACGGATGGGGAAGACCGTGCTCGAAGCGAACGACTATCCAGGCTTCGTCAGCAACCGCGTCCTCATGCCCATGATCAACGAGGCCATCTTCTGCCTCCACGAGGGCGTCGCCACGCGCGAGGCGATCGACGGCGTGATGAAGCTCGGCATGAACCACCCGATGGGCCCCCTGGAGCTTGCCGACTTCATCGGCCTCGACACGTGCCTCGCCATCATGGACGTCCTCTACGAGGGGTTCAAGGACCCGAAGTACAGGCCGTGCCCGCTCCTCGTGAAGAAGGTGCAGGCCGGGCACCTCGGCCGCAAGAGCGGCCGAGGGTTCTACGAGCACGGCGAAGGCAGGATCGGGGCTTAGTCCCGACGCATCGCGCAGCGCCTCTACCGAGGCGACCGGTCCTCGGCTTCGAGCGCCGCGAGCCGCGCGTCGATGCGGTCGAGGCGGTCCCGCAATGCCTGGTTCTCCTGCTCGAGCTCGACGTTCTGCGGGTGGAGCTCGTTCACGCCTTGGAGCAGCAAGAATTGCAGCATGGGATACTTCACGCGAGGTACCCGTTCGCGTCCTCCGTGACCATCTCGGGGAACACCTTCTGGACCCCCTGCGGGCCCTCGGGCCCGATCTCGCCTTGAGGGCCAGCGGCCCCCTGGGCGCCCTCGGGCCCGGCGGGGCCGATCGCGCCGTCCACGCCCGCGGGCCCTTGCGGACCCATCGGACCCGGCTCGCCGGCGGGGCCCGCGGGCCCGGCGGGGCCGACGCAGCCGCCGGCGCCGTCGAGGCAGACATCGCTCGCGCCGAAACGCAGGACGCCGGGTGCCGGGCTAGAGAGGGGCGTGTCCCCAAGGACGAGGCTGTGCGCGCCCACATCGAGATCACCCGCGAGAGCGTCGCCCCGCGCGTCGAGCCACGGGTCCTGCGCCCCTGCTCCTGGCGGCGGCTGGATGGCGGGCGCAAGGTCGGGCGCGTCGGCTGGACCGACCGTCAGGCCCACGGCGAGGGGGAGCGGTGAGGAGCGTGATCGCAAGAGCGGCGAACGTGGAGCGTAGGTGGGACATCGGGATGCATCCCGTCGCGAAAAGGGACGGAGCCCACATCAGCGCGCTCCCCCCCCCCCCGCAGCGCACCTGCTGCAGGCGTCCCGGACTCAGGGCTTCCGCGCGCCGGTCGTGACGATGAAGCCGCGCGCCGAGATCTCGACGTCGTGCACGTCGTGATCGTGCGCGGTGCCGCGCGTCTTCACGATGCGCATCTCGCGCTGCATCTTCTTGCCTTGGCGCGCGTTCCCGAGATAGATCACGTTGTCCGCCATGCGGCTCACGTTCGTCTGGGTCCAGCCGCTCATCTGCTGCGTCTCGTTGTGCTCCATCGTCATGAAGAGGCTGAGCCGGCGATCCTTCCCGTATTGGATCAGGCTGTACATGTAGCTCGCGAAGCGCTCCTGGTCGTACGCGCTCGCTTCGAGGTCGCTCAGGCTGTCGATGACGACCGAGCCGGCGCCGGAGGTCTCGATCGCGTCGACGATCTTGAGCATGTGCTCGTCCAGGTCGAGCTCGACGGGGCTCACGTAGAGCACGCGCAGGTTCCCGCTCGCCTCGCTCTTCTCGAGGTCCCAGCCGAACTTGCGCGCGATCTCGCGCAGCTGGCTCGGATCTTCCTGCAGGCTCACGAAGACCGCGGACTCGCCGCGACGCGCCGCGTCCAAGGCGAAGCCGAGCGCAAGGAGCGTCTTTCCCGTGCCCGTCGCGCCCATCGCGAGCGTCGCGCTCCCGGGGATGATGCCGCCGCCCAGGATCGAGTCGACACCGGGCGCGCCCATGCTGGCGCGCTCGACGCCGGGGACATACGGGACAGGGTTCTTCGGCGTGCGGAAGCGCGGGAAGATCTGGATGCCGTTCCCTGTGAGGCGCACCGCGTGGCGACCATCCTGATAGCCCGAGCCACGGAGCTTCGCGACGCTCAGGTACCGATACGTGCGGATGCCGCGGCGCTCGTTGCTCATCTCGATGATGCCGTCCGCGACGCCGAACTCGGGAAGCGTGTGGATGTCGTTGGGCGCGTATTCGCCCAGAAGGAACGTGGTGCAGCCGCTCGCGGTGAGCCGCCCCGTGAGCTCGTAGACCGCTCGGCGGAACGTCGCGACGTCGGGCGCGAAGTCGCTCAAGGCCTTGAAGGAGTCGATGATGAGCATCGCGGGGTTCTCGCGCTGGACCATGTCCGCGATGACCGACATCACCTCGTGGACGGGAGCTTTCTGCAGGAGCGCGCCCACGTCCTCGTAGAGGATCGCAGTGCCGACCTTCTCCGGGTCGAAGAAGGGGAAGTTCTGCACGTAGAGCAGCACCTTGTGCATGGGCTCGCTCACCGTCGTGACGTAGAGCACCTTGCTCTGTGGTGTGGCCGTGAGGTACGCAACCTCGTGCGCGAGCATGGTCTTCCCCGTGCCGGGGGCGCCCGCGAGGATGTTGATGCTCGCCCGCGGGAAGCCGCCGCCGAGCACGTCGTCGAGGTTCTTGATCCCAGTTGTGAGTCGATCCATCGTGAAGTGCCTCAGGTGGACTTGGTCATGTCCTGGATCGCGCTGAGGTACGCCTCGCGCATCACAGGCTTGTGGATGAAACGGTCGGCCCCGGCGGCAAGGGCGCGCATCTCGGCGCTGAGCACGCTGTACACGACGATGGAGCAACGCGCGAGGGGGCTCTTGCGGACCTCGCGCACGAGATCGAGGCCATTGCGCCCCGGGAGCAGGATCTCCGTCACAAGGATGGTCGGCGTCTGGGCGATCACCCAGTCCGCTCGGTACTCCTCGCTGCGCGAGGGCACGATGACCTGATATCCTTCTTTCGTCAGGAGATAATTCTGGAACTCCCGGAAGAACGCATCCTTGTCCAGCACGACCGCGATCCCTTTCAAATGACGACCTCCGTGACGATCGGCAGCGTGATCGTGAAGGCGGTGCCGCGACCGGGGGCCGTGTCGCACACGATCGTCCCTCCGTGCTCGCCGACGATCCGGTGGACGATGCCGAGGCCAAGCCCCGTCGCGCCTTGCTTGGTGGTGAAGAGCGGGTCGTACATCCGGTCCACGACCGACGGCGGCATCCCTGGCCCTGCGTCCTGGACGACCAGGGCCGCGCGCCCGTCGGGCAGGCGCCTTGTCGCGACGTCCACGAGTGTCGCGGACCCCGCCGTCGCGTCGACCGCGTTCTGGAGCAGGTTCAACGCCACTTGCTGCAACTTGCGGACGTCGGCGCGGACGCGCAGACCCGGCTCGAGGTGCGCCCGTACCCTGGAGGCGCCGGGGTCGATCGCCGCGAAGAGCGTGATCGCATCCTCCATCGCGACGGAAAGATCCACGTGAGCATGGACGGCGGGGTCAAGCCGGGTGATCCGCTGCAGCTCCTTCATGATCCGCACCGCTCGCTCCCACGCGACCCACGCCTGTTGGATGCTTTCGCGGATGTGCGTCGCGCTCGCAGGATTGGGCGTCTCGGCGTGCCGACCTGCCTCGACACGGAGCACCTCGAGGCTGTTCCCCAGCGCGACGAGCGGAGTGCGCACCTCGTGCGCGATCCCGGAGACGAGCTCTCCGAGGAGCGCCGCCTTCTCGCTGCGCGCAAGGCTCATGCGCGTCTCGAGCAGCGCCTCCTCGAGCCGATGGCGTTCCGTGATGTCGCGCGCGACGAGGGTGACGCCATCGGGGTTCGCGAAGACGTCGAGGCCCACCCAGAGCGGACCCATGCGCTGCTCCACGTGGGACGTCTCTCCGTGCTCCAACCCAGCGCGCAGAGCGTGCTGCAGCTGGCCCTCGACGAACGACGGAAGCGCGCGCTCGACGAGGCTTCCGAGGATCGTGGCGCTCTGGTGCGTCGCCCGCTGCACGAGCGCGAGCCCGCTGGAATTGTGATAGACGATCCGGTGCGCGCGATCGACGACGAGGACGGCGTCGCCAAGCGACTCGATGAGGTCGAGGGCGTGCTCGCCGCCAAGGTCGCGGCTCCACGTCGCCACGACGTGTTGCCCGATCGCCTCGATCAGATCCTCGGGCGTCGGATCGATGAGGTACGCGTCCGCGCCCGGAGGCAGGACCACCGCGTCGGTGGGTGCGTCGCCAAGGACCGCGAGGATGGGGATCCGGCGCGCCAGATCGAGGCGTCGGATGTCGCCGATGAGCTCGGCCGCCTCATGGAGATCGGCGGGCTGGATGAGGATGGCGCGAGGAGGCGTCGCGCCGAGGTCTGCCACCGAACGCGCGACGTCCAACGTCCTCGTGGCCACCCAGTCGCGCGACGTGAGCGTCTGCGCGACGCGCTCGACGAGCGGCCCCGAGCCAACGAGCAACGCCACACCCGGGAGGGGGAGCTCTTGAGCTCCGCTAGGGCGTCGAAGCTGAGGCACGGTGACCATGGCGGCTGCCATCGCGGTCCCCCACGTAGACATGTCGGCTAGGCGAGCCGGTCCGCCCGTCCATGCGTGGGCAAGCCGCCGCTGGCCGCTGCACGACGGGCGGAGATCCCTGGGCGACAGGTCGCGAAAGACTCCCGCTCGTTTGCACCACATCTCGGGCGAAATCTTCAGCAGGCCAGGCGCAATGGTTCCGCGTGGCTACGCAAGTGACCGTGCGCCCCGCGGAAGACGGGGACCTCCCGGCGATCCTCGCGATCTACAACGACGCCGTCCTCACCACGACGGCGACGTACGACACCGAGCCCGAGCCGCTCGCGAAGCGCGCCTCCTGGCTCGCCGACCGGCGGGCGCAGCACATGCCCGTCCTTGTCGCCGTGAGCAAGGACAGCGTCGTAGGCTTCGCCGCCTTGTCGCCCTACTCGCCAAAGCCCGGCTATCGCCACACCGTCTCCAACACCGTGTACGTGGCGGCGGGCGCGCGGGGCGAAGGCATCGGCACCGCGCTCCTCGCCGCCCTCGTGCGACGCGCGCGAGAGATGGGCGCGCACGTGATCCTCGCCTCCATCGACGCCGAGAACCTCGCAAGCGTCGCGCTCCACCGCAGCGCCGGCTTCCGCAAGGTCGCGCACTTCCACGAGGTCGGACACAAGTTCGGCCGCTGGCTCGACGTCGTGCACATGCAACTCACCCTCGACGAGCCGGAGCCGCTCTCGAAGTACGCGCGGAGGGCGCCGTCGCGCTCCACGGGCGTGCCCACGGGTCGATCGCCCTGACTGCGGACCCATGTGGCCACGCCCGAGGTCAGCCACGCAGGAAGAAGTACGCCGTAAGCGCCGCCCCCACGACCACGACGAACGCGCGCAAATACCGCGCTTCGACCCTGCGCGACCCACGCGCCCCGAACCAACCGCCCGCCACACCGGCGACCGACATGAGGAACGCGACCTGCCAGACGACGACACCCGCCACGACGAACGCCACGATCGCGATCCCGTTCAACGCCGTCCCAAGGATCGCCTTGAGACCGTTCATCGAGTGGATGTCCTCCATCCCCAGCGCGCTGAACGCTGCCAACATCATGATCCCCATCCCACCGCCGAAGTAGCCCCCGTAGATCGCGATCGCGAGCTGGACGACGACGATCATCCACAATGGCGCACGCATCTGACGCGCACGCAGCTGCTTCGTCATCGTAGGGCCGAGCGCGAAGACGAACGTCGCAACAAGGAGGAGCCACGGCACGAGCTGCCCGAAGCGCTCCTCCGGCGTGAGAAGCAGCAGGAGCGCCCCAACGAGGCCGCCGAGGAGACTCACGATGCCAAAGAGCACGAGCTCACGCCGCGAGTGCGTGAGATCGCGCCGATAGGCCAACGCGCTCGCGATGCTCGCAGGCCAGAGCGCGGCGGCGCTCGTCGCATTCGCCCGCAACGGCGGCACGCCCGTGAGAACAAGCGCGGGAAAGGTGAGGAACGAGCCGCCGCCCGCGACCGCGTTCAACGCGCCCGCCGCGAAGGCCGCGAGCCCGAGGAGCGCGACGAAGGCCGGGTCCACGCGCCCGCGAGGGCGGCTCCCGATTTGAGCCTGCTCCAACGGATCGG
>DATLCC010000037.1:0-3443 GCA_035526585.1 Thermoplasmatota archaeon
ATGCGCGTCACGAGCGTGGGTCGCAGGCTGCGCTTGGCCTCGAAGTGGAGGTGGACCTCCTGGCCGCGGGTGAGATCCACGACGTCGGTGTGCTCGTGGAGCCAGGCGATCAGGGATTCGCTCTGGGGCGACGCCGGAAGCGCCACCTCGTACTCGTCGTAATCCGGGATCAGGTCGTACAGCTTCTCGTAGAGCGCGTCGATCCCGACGCGCGTGTGCGCCGAGACGCGCACCGTGCTCGCGGGGCTGAGGAGCCCTTCGCCCTCGAGCGCGCGCTGCTTCGCATCGAGCTCGTCCCCGGCGACGCGATCCGTCTTGTTCAGCGCGACAAGGATCGGCGCCAGGGCACGGCGGTAGGGCATGCGCGCCGCCGCGCCGCCGCCTTCCGCCTCGAACTCGTGGAGGATCCGCAGGGAGGAGCGCAGCCGGCGCGCCATCTCCTGGACGGGATCGGAGGCGTCCACCACGAGCAGGATCACGTCCGCGAGCGCGATCTCCTCCAGCGTGGAGTGGAACGCCTCGACCATCCAGGGGGGAAGGTCCTCGATGAAGCCGACGGTGTCCGTGACGAGGATCTCGCGGCGATCGCTCGTGGCGCGCGCCGTCTTCGTGGAGAGCGTCGAGAAGTAGCGGTCCTCCACGAGCGTGTCCCTCGCAGAGAGCGCGCGCAGCAGGCTCGACTTCCCCGCATTCGTGTAGCCTGCGAGGCTCACGAGCTGGAAGCCGCCGCGCCGACGGTGCTTGCGGCGCACGCCGCGCTCGAGGCGGATCTTGTCGAGATCGCGACGAAGGCGCGCCATGCGGCGCTTCATCATGTCGTAGTACTCGTTGACGCCGTACTCGCCGCCGCCGAACATCGCGGCCTGGCGCTCGCCCTTCTTCTCGCGGTTGATCGCCTCCTTCACGAGCGGCATGTCGTACGTGAGCTGCGCGAGCTCCACCTGCAGGCGCGCTTCGGGCGACTGCGCGCGCTCGCGGAAGATCTCCAGGATGAGGCGCGTCCGGTCGTAGACCTCGACGGGCGAGTCCTCCTGCGCGCCGTCGCTGAAGAAACGTTGGAGCGAGTAGATCTGGCCGGGCTTGAGCGCCGCGTTCACGACGACGAGGTCGGCGCCCAGCGCGCGCTGCGTCTCCCTCGCCTCCTGGAGCTTCCCTGTGCCAAGGAACGTGACCGGATCCGGCGCGCCGCGCTTCTGGAGCACGCTCGCCACGAGATCGGCCCCGAGCGCGAAGAGGAGCTCCTCGAGCTCCGAGGTCTCGCTGCGGGTGGTGAGGACGAGCGCCTTGCGCTTCAACGCACCATCATGCGCGCTCCTGGCTCATGAAGGCGTGGCGCTACCCGGCGCCACCTCGCACCGAGTGACTGGTGGAAAACTGGTTCCTTGCGCGTCGAGCACACGGAACCGGTTCCCATCTTCGCAAACTCGGGGGCGTGAACCCCCAGACCCCTGTGGGCGCCACGTGGCGTGGCATGGAGGCGCGTGGCGCTACCCGGCCCGGCGGAAGTAGCGCCGCACGAGCTCGGCCTGCCACACGAGGAGCCCGCCCAGCGCGAGCAGGAGCACGACCGCCGTCCCCGGGCCGCCGACGTCGCTCGCGAAGACGATCGCGTCGATCGTGAGCCCCGCCGCAGCGCCGGCCACGAGGCCGCGGCTCCCCAGGAGGATCCCGGGCACGAGGAGCGCGCCGAGGAAGGCGCCCATGAGGAGCTCCGCCGTGGTCGACGGGAAGGTGCCGAGATCCAGCACGAGCGCGAAGGCGCCGGCGATCGGCGCGACGAGGAGCGCGAGGCCGATCGTGGCCCACAGCTTGTGGCGCCAGACCAGGAGGATGCCGACGTACACGAGCAGAAGCGCAAGCCACGCCCAGCGCGCGCCAGGATCCTGTGTGCCGCCAAAGAGGCCCTCCTGCAGCAGCGTCGCGCTCGCGGTCCCGAGCGCGTAGACGGCGCCCGCGACGAGCGTGCTCGCCCCCTCCGCGCGCCGCAGGAGGGTGATGCCCAGCGCGGCCGCGGTCACGAGCGCAGGCACCAGGAGGTCGCGCTGCGACGCGGCGATCCCCGCGGCGACCGCGAGGGGGACGAGGCCGCCCGCGAGGCCCGCTTCGACGAGGCCCGAAGGCGCGTGGCGCAGCGCGCCGAAGATCGCGGGCCCGAGGAGAACAACGCCCAGCGCCAGCAGATAGTACGGCTGCGCGGCGCTTCCGACGTCCAGGTAGATCGTGAGGGCGACGAGCGCAGCGCCCACGAGGAGCCCGCCCACGAACTGCATCGCGTCGGCGGCGAAGCTGCGCCGCGGCGCGCGGGCCGTCGTCGTCGGTGCGGCCGAGGCGCCGCCCGCGAGCTCCCCGTCGAGGTCCGGATCGGGCGCGGCGCCCTGATAGCGCGAGCGGAGGAACTTCCACGCATCCTCGTCGAGCGCGCCTTCGGCGTGCCAGGCATCGAGCGCTTCGAGGAGGATGGCGCGCTTCGAGGTCATCGTGCTCGTCGAGGCAGCGGAAGGCATGAGCGTGCCGATTCTACGCGGCGAAATATCCGCGCACGGCTTCCGCCTGCCACACGAGGAGCGCTCCCAGCAGCAGGAGCACGATCGCGGCGAGCGCGGGCCCGAGCGCGGTGAAGGCGAAGACGAGGGCGGCGAGCGTGAGGAGCGCGCTCGATGTCGCAACGAGCGCCCGCGCTCCGATGCGCAGCGCGAGCAGCAGGAGCCCTCCCGCGCACGCGCCCACGGCAAGGGCCGCGATGCCGGCGTCGGTGACGCCGAGCGCGTCGAGGAGCGGGAAGATCGCGAGCGCGATGGCGATGCCGTGGCCGGCGAGCGCGATGCCGGCCCAGCGCGCGTGTCGCTGGCGCACGAGGAGGGCCCCGTAGCCCGCGAGGAGCGAGAGGAACAGGAGCTCCGCGGCGCCATCGCGCGGGGCGAGGAGGTCGACGCGCGCGGCGTGCTGCGCGCCCACGAAGAACGTCGCGAGGGCGAGGAGCGCGACGGGCGATGTGCCGCGGCGCGCGCGCGTCAGCGCGACGGCGAGGAGCGCGGCGAGGAGCCCGAGGAGAGGCATCGAGATCGCGTAGAAGGGGACGGAGGCTGCGGAGAGCAGGCCGGCCGCATAGCCCGCTTCGGCGACGAGCTCGCCGCGCTTCTCCTCGGTGCGGTACGCGGCGGCGGCGCAGAGCGCACCGAGCCCGAGCGCCGCGACGGGCTGCCCCACGCCTACGGGGACGAAGAAGCGCACGAGCGAGACGAGCGCCGCGCCCAGGAGGAGCCCGCCCGCGAGGTGCGTGGCGTACGCGGTCTCGTCGGGCGGCGGGCGCGGCGGCACCGCATCGACTGGGATGGCGCGAAGGATAGCGCCTGTCGCTCGCGGGCGAAGGGAGGTTGGGTAGAGTTCCCGCGCGCGTGCTCGCCCGCGCGCCCGCCCGGCGGAGCGCCACTAGACATGCCGGG
>DATLCC010000038.1:0-20937 GCA_035526585.1 Thermoplasmatota archaeon
ATCATCTGCGTGAGCGACAACGGGCGCCAGGTCGCGTGCGTCGTCGACCCGTGCGGGACGACGGCGTGCTTTTGACCAGTCCACGTACTTTGCTTTCCCGGACGCGATTCCCTCCAATGGGTGACAGCTAAGGGCCTATCCGCCCTTCGTGAGGCTGCCCTTCCGTGCGGTTCGGCCGACTTGCGACGGGGCTAGTAACCATTGGCGCCATCCTCGCGGCCTGGGGATTTGTAAGCCGCCCGACCACGGCCTGCGTTGATGTCGTTGCAGGCGGAATACCATGCCCTGAAGCCTTGATGCCACCTGTTTCGATCGTGGGGATACTCATCGCTCTGATGTCTATCCCAGTCGCTTGGGCGACGCCCCGAGAAGTCCAACTAAGAACCCGAGAACGCCAAACGGTCATCGTTGCCGCGATCGTTCTGTGGATCGGACTCATGGTTGCAGGACACGACTTAAAGATCGTTGCAACCAACGGCGGGCACTGGCCGAATAGTTGCGGAGTCGAAATGACCGCCGGCGATTCTTGCGCCACGCCGTGGACACCTGAACGCCTCCTGCTAGGGTTGACCGCGCTAGTCGTGACAACCACGGCGGTCTGGGGCAAACGTATGGCGAGAGTTGTTTCGGCAGCCTTTGCGGTCGGGGCCACCGCCTATTGGCTCGCGATGATGCCGGTTGCTACCAATATGTTCGTAGGTGTCGTATTCGTCCTCTGCAGTCTCGTCGCAGTCGCGCTGGCTCCCCGAAATCAGCTTGAGGACTCCCAGCGGGGTTCAAGTTAGGAACGAGAAAGCTCGCGGCGATGCGCGTTGAAGTCGCCTTCTTGCTTCTGTCACTCCTGACGGCCACCCTTCCTTCGTCGCATGCTATCCCCATCATTCCCGTAGAGGTGCAGGCTACAGTGTATCAAGCTGCGTCCGGCGTTTGCGTGGGCGAAGCCAACGTGACGGTCGGACCACTGCCGGCAGGTACCCCATTCAACGTGACGTATCATGTCGATGAAACTTGCCAACTGATCGTCGATTCCGTCGTGCCGCTCAACTATGATACCGGCCAAGAGGCGCCAACGATCGGCCCCAATGTCTCAGAAGTGCTCGAGCCTGGAACGTTCGTAAGCAGCACGACGCAAGCAAGAGCCTGGGAGGGCTGGGCTCAGCTGTTCGAGGATTCCCCTTGCTGTGTCGGCGACAGCACGAGTCGCCTGACCGTCCAGTACCAAACTTCAGGCGGGACGGCGACGATGAATTCGGCCCGCGAGAAGTGCACAGCCGGCGGAAGCTGGACCCTGACCGGATGCAGCATTGGTGTGTTGACAACTCAGGGTGACCCCATGGTAGTCACGGGACGTACGGCGATCAAACTCGACAGTCGCTACGCGCACAATCTCGACGCAACATACAACGGTTATGCATCGAACAGTTACAAGGTTCAGTGCAAGCACGGTACTGACGTTCCGTCGGGCACGTCATGGTCCTGCACAGGCGGCCAGACACCGAAATAAAGCAGTCCCATCGGCAGGTTGCGAACGCTGCGCCGCTTGCTCACCCGCACTCCCAACCGGGGGCAGAAAGGACATCGGAAACGCCGAAAGGTGCTCTCGCGGTCCTTTCCCTCCTCTCCGTCCTTTCCGCTCTCGGCTGGGCTTTTGCGACAAGAAACCTCATGTGCTCCCCGCCCGAGTCGCGCCCGTGCGCGCCGGGCCGGCCCTCGCCCTCGTCCTCGCCCTCGCCCTCGCCCTCGCCCCCGCCCTCGCGGCTGCGCAGGCCCCGGGCGGCATGGCGCCGCCTCCCGCCGACACCGGCTACGCGGGCGGCCCGATCGACGTGCCGCTCTACGCGCACATCTACGATCTTCTGCAGCCCGTGCCGATCAACACGCAGCCGATGATCGACCTGGACCTCGCGCGCGGGTTCGGCTCGCCAAGCGTCGCGGGCGTGGGCCCGCTGGAGACGCCGGCGTCGCTGCGCTTCTACAGCAGCCCCGGCCTCGTCGAATACAACCTCACCGAGGACGGCTTCCCGCGCCACCACCCCGAGCGCGGCATCTCGTACGACCTTCAGCTCGACGGGTCGAAGAACGTCATCGGCCACTTCTTCCTCGGCGTGAAGGCGCTGGACGCGCCGCAGGCGGGGCAGACGGCCGGACCGGAGACGGGCGTCGCGGCGGCGCTCACGGTGCGCATGACGATGCGCACGGGCGACGACATCGGCGCCGACCTCGACGCGGGCGCCCTCATCGCGCAGGGGCAGACGACGCTCTCGCCCGACAAGTGGCCGGTGAACGGCGCGCCGGTCGAGTTCGTGGTCGACATGGGCGCGCCGCAGCTCACGAGCATCCCGGGAAACGACTCGTTCAACGTGAAGGTCGAGTGGTTCAACGCGGAAGCGCCCGACGGGAGCGTCCGCGTCGTGCAGCGCGACTGGGTCGTGCACACGGGCGAGAAGTTCCCCAACCGCGTCGACGTGAGCGTCGCCGCGCCGCTCGCGCTCTACTCGCTGCGCCCCACGCCGCTCGGGAGCGACGAGGTGAGCATCCACGCCGTCCTCAACAGCCCGTTCGGCAACTACGACGTCGACGTGGGCAACGTCACGATGACGATCGAAGGGCCGACGACGCCGAGCGACATCAAGCCGCCCCTCGTCGTGCAGCGCAGCTTCGAGCACAACCACCACTACGAGCCCGTCGAGCTCACGTGGGTGTGGAACTACCACGCGCAGTCCGCCGCGCCCGGCACATACACCGTGACGGTCACCGCGCCCAACCTGCAGCACACCGCGACCGTGACGAAGACGGCCTCCTTCGTCGTGCCCGAGTCAGGGCGCGCCGTCGGGTACGACGACACCGGCGCGGTGGTCGCGCCGCAGGGCGAGGCCGCTCCCAACGAGACGCCCGGCTTCGCGCCCCTTGCGCTTGCGCTTGCCTTTGCGCTGGCCCTCCTCGCGCGCCGAAGGCTTTGAGACCACGCGACCACGCGGCCACGCGAACGCAACCAGGAAGTGCGCTTCGTGGATCCGTCGCCGGGCCGCAGGGGCCTCATGGACGAGCGCTGAACACCCTGACCACAAGGCTCATAGCCCCGCGTCCCAGGTCGATGGCTTGTTGCTGCGCGTCGGCCTGGCCTGCATCGTCATCCTCGCCGTCGCCACGGCCGGCTGCACGGGCGGCGTCGGCCGCGCCCTCAAGCTCAACAGCGCCTCGCTCGAGAACCCCACGTTCGAGCTTTCGCCCGAGAAGGGCGAGAAGGACACGACGTTCCACGTGGACAGCAATGGCCTCGGTGACAAGTACAACGTCACGTGGGATTGGGGCGACGGCACCCTCACGTACGGCGCCACGTCCGACCACGCGTACGGGTTCACGAACGGCGTCATGACGGTCACGCTCGTGGCCACCGACGACGGCGGGACGCAAGGCTTCGCCACGCGCACGCTCACGCTCGGGAACGGCGAGAACAAGGCGCCCACCGTCAACGTGCGCGCGCAGCGCACGTGGATCGAGGTCGGGAAGACGATCAACCTCACCGCCACGGGCAGCGACGGCGACCGCGACCCGCTCACGTACTTCTGGAGCTACGCGTCCGAGAACGCCCCCGCCGAGACGGCGATCGACGGTGCGACGGGCCGAGTGCCCGTGAGCTTCGACGCGCCGGGCAAGTACGACGTGAAGGTGCGCGCCCGCGATCCCAAGGGCGGCGAGGCGGCGGCGAACGTCACGATCACCGTCTCCACCACGATCCCCTCGACGCGGCTCGATCTCACCTTCAACGGCACCATCCTCCTCGGGACCGGAGGCATCGGCATCAGCGAGAAGCCGTGGATCCTCGGCCCGCCGGTCCCCGACACGAACCTGGACGCGGTGCGCCACCACTACACGCTCGACTACCCGGCCTTCACGCTCATCTTCCTAATGTGGAACGACACGAGCACGCAGGGCGCGATCGACCTCGACCTGGAGCTGCGCGCCTCCAACGGCACGACCGTGTTCAAGAGCGAGACTCGCGCGCCGGCCGCGCCCTTCGAGTTCAACACGACGCAGCAGCCGCCCGGCGAATACGATATCATCGTGCGCGGCGTCGTCGGCGCCAAGGTGGAGTACACGGTGCTCCTCCAGAGCACCCTGCAGATCACGCCCGACCTCGTGGCTGCGGCCGGATCCCGTTGATCGCGGTCGGTCGCCCAGGACCGAGGCGCCGAACCGTGCCGAAGCGCCAAATGACCTTTCGGAGCTTCGGCAACGTCCGGTCGCCGCGGCCCTTGTGGCGCCAGTGGCAAAGGGAAACCGCGCCGCCCGACCTTATCTGACCCTGCGAGGTTCGAGGGGACGTGGCCCAGCCGCTGCGCGGAAGGAACCTCGCGCTCCTCCTCTTCCTCGGAGCGATCTGGGGCACCGCGTTCATGTTCATCTCGCTGGGCGTGGACGTCGGGCGCGCCTTCCACGACGTGCCCGTCCTGTTCGCCGCGTACCGCTTCGACCTCGCGGGCGCCGTCATCCTGCTCGTGGCCCTGGTGCGGCGCGCGAGGATGCTGCCCACCGCGCCGCGCCAGTGGGCCGCGATCGGCGTCGCGGCCGTGCTGAACGTGGGCGCCTACCATGCGTTCCTCTTCTGGGGGCAGCGCTACACGACCGAGGTCGTCGCGAGCGTCATCGTGGGCCTCAACCCGATCATCACGACCGTGCTCTCGACCGCGATCCTCTCCGACGAGCGCGTCGGCTGGCACCAGATCGTCGGGCTCGTCCTCGGCTTTGGCGGTATCGTCGTCCTCGCCGCGCTGAAGGGCGGCTCGCTCCTCGACGCGCGCGGCCTGGGCGAGCTCATGATCGCGCTCGCGGTCGCCTCGTGGTCCCTGGGAAGCACGCTCGTTCGCCGCACGAAGCACGGCATGGACGTCTTCGCGTTCACCGCCTGGCAGATGCTCCTGGGCGCGCTCCTGCTCCATCTCTCGTCCCTCGCGGTCGAGCACGGACGCCAGCCCACGTGGGACGCGCCGGGCGTCGTCTCGCTCGTCTACCTCGCGATCGTCTCCAGCTCGCTGGGCTTCCTCGTCTACTTCACGCTCCTCGAACGCGTGGGCCCGATCCGCTCGAACCTCGTGAGCCACATCGCGCCCGTCTTCGCCGCGCTCGCGGGCTTCCTCGTGCTCCACACCGGCTTCGAGTGGCGCGCGCTCCTCGCCTTCGTCCTCATCGCGAGCGGGTTCCTCCTCGTCGCGCGCCCGACGCGCGCCTGAGGACCCCGCGTTTCGCGGTATGTCCGATGCATCCGGTGGAACCGGGCCCGGTCGCAGCGCCCGCCGTGACACGGCGTGCCCACGAGCGCGCCGCGGGGACGCGACCTGTCCTGTACAATCGGCGCCGCCCCAAGCGGGGCGCGGTCTGCGACGGTCCCAACCGGCAGCATGGAAGCAAGGATTATCCATCGTTCAAGCCGTGATCGACCGTCGACCGTGTCCTTGCACGATCGATGGCTCTAGGGGGGTCCGACACATCTACCGTGAAGTCCTGTTCGAGCTCGTCGAAGGGAAGGCCGCCACGCCGCTCTTCCTGGCGCTTTCCTCGGAACGCAACGCGCGCGCCCGTCTCCAGGCCCTCGTGCTCTCGGATCCAGGCGTAAGCGTCCTGTTCGATTACACCGGGCCGCCGCCCGCTGTCGCGCGCGTCCGCGACGTCCTCCTCACGGGCGACCAGCCCTTCGTGCTCCACAACGACATCCTGCTCGACACCGAGAAGCACATCCGGTTCGTCGTCACGTGGCGCCGACCTCCCGCCGACGGACGCTTCGGCGTGAGCCTCGAGCACATCCTCCTCGACACCGTGGGCGCCGGAGGCCTCCTCTTCGGCCAGGTCGAAGGAGGCGTCATCGCCTACAAGGCCGCCTCGCCCGGCGGCCGCGGCCTGAGCGAGTTCCTTGCCGCCGCGCAGGCCGCGTTCGGCGCGCGATTCCGCGTGCGCCCCGTCCGGGCGGGCCCGTTCAAGCCCGGATGGGAGATCGACGACGCGCCCCGCCGCGTGGACCCCGACGAGGAGGCGCTCCTCTCCGCCGCGCTTGCGCAGGGGTACTACGACGAGCCCAAGCGCTGCGGCGTCCGCGAGCTGGGAGACGCGCTGGGCGTCTCGAAGAGCGTCGTGGCGCGCCGGCTGCGCGACCTCGAACGGCGCGCGCTCGAGCGCATGGTGAGCTGAGATCCTCGCACGTGGGAAAGGAAGCCGCTCCGTTCGCCCATCACTCTTCATCGGGGGTCAGATGCGAAAGTCATCGTCATCGCGGCCGCGAGCATGAGCCCGTGCTGTTCTTCAATGCTCTTACAGAACAAGGAGGACCCCCGATCCGCGGGTTCGCGTGGTTCCGTCTGAAAGCTTCTTGAGCAGATCGGGCGTCGGGGAGCGCGTGACCTTCGAGACGCTCCCGGTCGTGCACCTCGACGAGGGGCGTTTCCCCGAGTACCCGGACGAGGAGCCCGAGCGCGTGCTCACGAACCTCGCGCGCCGCTTCGGCCGCGTCGTCATCGTCGACGTCGCCGGCGTGCGCAGGAACGACGCGGACATCGAGTTCCTGCAGCAGGCGGCGCGCAAGCGCGCGGTCTGGGCCGACGCCGGTTCCCGCTATGCGACGGACGCGATGGACCTCTTCGTCGCGGGCGCCGAGGCCGTGACGGTCCGCTGGGACACGCTCCAGCGCGTCGAGGAGCTGCAGGAAGCCGCGGACCTCTGCCAATCGGGCACGCTCTTCCTCGCGCTCGAGTTCCCGCACGGCCGGTTCCGCGCGCACCCGCGCGACAAGCGCAGCGCCGAGGAGGTCGTGCGCCTCGCCGAGTCGATCGGCGTAGGCATCGTCTACGTGCTCGACGCGGGCCACGACGAGGTCGTGCGCGCGTTGCCGGGCTCCGCGACCCCGCGCTACGTGCAGGGAGCGCTCACGCCCGACGCGCTGCAGGCGATGGGATTCCAGGGCGCGATGGTCGCGCCCGCGCTCCTGCCCACGGAGGAGGTGGAGAGGGTTGAGTGAGCTCGTGCGCGCGATGGCGTTCGCCTTCCGTCGGAAGGGCGCCGAGACGATGGCCGGCACGGAGCTTCGCTATCTCCTCGCCTTCGACCTGCGCTGGTTCGCGCCCGAGGACGCGAAGCGCGCGGTGCTGCGCGCCATCGAGACCGGCCTCCTGCGCGAGGAAGGCGACGCGTTGCGTCCGAGCTTCGACGTGCGCGCTGTCGACGTGCCGATGAATTTCCGCCCGACGAGCGCGGCGCTCGAGGAAGAGATCGTCGCGCCGCCCAAGCTGCCCGCGCAGCCGGCGCCCACGGCGGTCGTTCCGCCAACTCCCGCGGCGCCGGTGGAGCGGGCCGCGGAGGACGAGCGCCGCCGCCGCGGGCTCCTCGTGAGCCTCGATGTCGCGCGCCTGATCGTGCGGCGCCGCACGGGCGACGACGTGGCCGCGGACGCCGCCGCGCTCGAGGCGCAGCTCCTCAGCGCGGGCGCTCCGGCTCGACCCTGAGAGGAAGGTTCCACTTCCTTCAACGCGCGGTCCAAAACCGCCTTAAGCGGCCGCCCGGCTGCGAGCGCATGCGGCTTCCGACGCTGGGCCCGTTCGTCCTCACGATCCTCGTCATCGCTGCAGGTTGCATCGCCCCGGCGGGCGACACGGACGACGTCGCGGACCACGACCGCGTCTCGACGAGCGGTGGGACCATGACGGGCGAGGAATCGCGCGTCGAGGACGCGACGCTCTGCACCGATGGCCTCAACCTCGGCGCGACGGACCAGCGCTTCTGCGCCACGCGCACGATCAAGGTCGACGGCACCCTCTCCGGCTTCTCCACGCTCGACGTGAGCCTCCAGACGTTCAATGGCGACGTCCTCGTGCACGACGCGCCCGAAGGCGCGTGGCACCTCGTCGCGACGCTCAAGGCGCGCGGCGGGAGCGCGGAGGCGGCCAAAGCGCAGCTCGATGCGATCGACCTCACGTGGTCGCACACGGACGCGCGCGGCCACTTCGTCGAAGCGATCGCGCGCCACGAGGGCGATTCCAGCGACCTCGAGGCGGCCTTCGAGCTCCAGTTGCCCCGCTCGATCCTCCTCACGGTCGTCGCGGGCACGTCCAACGGCGACGTCACCCTCACCGACCTGCGCACGGCCGGGCTCGCGCTCGCGACCTCCAACGGCGACGTTGTCGCCCGCGCCGACGTGCAGCAGGTGTCGCTCACGACCTCGAACGGCGACGTCGAAGCCGAGCTGCGCCCGACCGGCGACGCGCGCTGGACGCTCTCCACGTCGAACGGCAACGTCGGGCTCAAGGTGCCAGAAGGCCCGGAGACCGGCTACAGCTTCGAGGGCACGACGTCCAACGGCGAGGTCACATACACGTTGAAGGACGGCGAGAAGGGGCCGTGCCCGCAAGGCTCGGAATACTACACGCCCCCCTGCAACCACCGCACGTTCGAGACGCGCGGCTTCAAGGCGCGCGAGACGCAGGTGTACGCGACGCTCACGACCTCCAACGGCGAGGTCTCGGCGGCGCCGAAGTAAGAAGGGTTTTCTCTCCCACGCGGGCTCGCATGGGCATGCGTGTCTGCATGGGCGGAACCTTCGACGTGCTCCACCGCGGGCACCGCGCGCTCCTCGACGCGGCGTTCGCCGCGGGAGACGAAGGCGTCTCGATCGGCGTCACCACGGACGCGTTCGCGAACGCGCGCCGCGAGCGCCGCGTCCGGCCCTGGGAGGAACGCGTCCGGGATCTCCGGCAGTTCCTCCAGGCGCGAGGCTACGCAGCACGAGGCGAGATCCTTGCCATCGGACACCCCTACGGGTTCGCGCTCGAGGCGCGCTTCGACGCGATCGCCGCGACCGAGGAGACCGTCGCCACCGCGCACCGGATCAACGAAGAGCGCGCGAGCCTACACCTCCCGCCGCTCACGATCGTGCTCGCGCCGTACATCCTCGCCGACGATGCGCGCCCCATCAAGAGCACGCGCATCCGCAACGGCGAGGTGGACGAGGAAGGGCGCCTGCGTCGCCCGGCGCGCATCGCCGTCGGCTCCGACAACCCCGTGAAGCTCGAAGCCGTGAAGATGGCCGCGATGCGCCTCTTTGGCGAGGCGGACGTGCGCGGCTTCTCCGTCGACCCCGGCGTCCCCGCACAACCCTTCGAGGACGCCACGTGGGAAGGCGCGCGCAGGCGGGCGCGCCTTGCGCTCGCGCGCTGGCCCGAGGCCGACTTCGGCGTCGGCATCGAGGCCGGCCTCTTCGAGGTGGA
Source organism: Thermoplasmatota archaeon (assembly GCA_035526585.1). GTDB lineage: Archaea > Thermoplasmatota > SW-10-69-26 > JACQPN01 > JAJPHT01 > JAJPHT01. Next base: position 9,249 of record DATLCC010000038.1, read on the forward strand.
AGCGGCGGGCGGCGTGATGGACGTGCAGGCGTGCGCCGTCGTGGACGTCGCGGGTCGCTTGACCTACGGACAGGGCCCCGGCTTCTCCTATCCGCCTGATGTCGTGGAGAAGCTGCGCGCGGGAAGGACGGTGGGCGAGGTCCTCTCGGATATCAGCGGCGTCGAGGAGATCGGAAAAAGGGAAGGCGCGGTGGGCTGGCTCTCGCGCGGCCACGTGACGCGCACCCAGCTCACGGAGCCCGCGGTGCTGATGGCGTTCCTTCCGCGTCTGCGCAGCGAGATGTACGGGCTGTGAAAAGCGTCCAACGCGTTCTTCGCACGCCTCTCGCGTGGGATCGGTGTGATCTACGTAACGCGTGACGTTCGTGTCACGCGCATCATGCAACCGGCGCGTGGGACAGGCGGTCCGAAGCGGCAGCGGGGGCCGCCTCCGCTTTTCCACAGACCGATTTTCTGAATACGCACTTCGGTCGAACATATCCGCATCGCCGCAGCTCCCCGCTGCGGAATCCCAACCCTTTTCCGCGCGGCGGGTGAACCTGGCCGCATGAAGCCCGACATCCGCACCCCGATCCCCGGCCCCCTCGCCCAAAAGATCGTGGAGCGCGACGGTCGCTCGCTCATCACGACGACGAAGACGAGCCCGATCGCGGCGCGCGAGGCGCACGGCGTCTGGGTGACGGACGTCGACGGCAACACGCTCCTCGACTTCACGGCCGGGATCGGCGTCGTGAACGTGGGGCACTCGCATCCGAAGCTCGTGAAGGCGATGCAGGACCAGGTGGCGAAGCTCGTCCACTTCGCGGGCACGGACTTCTACTACGAGTCGCAGGTCGAGTACGCGGAGCGCCTCACGAGCGTGACACCGGGCCGCTTCGCGAAGAAGGTCTTCTATTCCAACAGCGGGACCGAGTCGAACGAGGCCGCGATCAAGATCGCGAAGGCGCATGGCGGCCGCCAGCATCTGCTGGCGTTCCTCGGCGCGTTCCACGGGCGCACCATGGGCTCGCTCGGGATGACCGCGTCCAAGGTCACGCACAAGCGCTCGTTCTTCCCGTGGATGGGCGGCGTCACGCACGCGTTCTACCCGAATCCGTACCGCAACATTTGGGGCATCGACGGCTACGAGAGGCCGGACGAGCTCGTGGACAAGGCGCTCGACCACATCGAGACGACGCTCTTTGGCACGATCCTCCCTGCGGAGGAAGTGGCCGCCATCTTCGTCGAGCCCGTCCAGGGAGAAGGCGGCTACGTCGTGCCGCCAAAGAGCTTCTTCCCGAAGCTTCGCAAGCTCGCCGACAAGCACGGCATCCTCGTCGTCGCGGACGAGGTGCAGACCGGCTTCGGGCGCACGGGCAAGATGTTCGCCTCGGAGCACTTCGGGCTGGAACCTGATATCATGAGCCTCGCGAAGGCCATCGCGAACGGTATCCCGATGGGCGCGGTCGTCGCGCGGGCGGACCTGGACTTCCGCGAGAGCGGCCGGCACTCCAACACGTACGGCGGCAACGTGCTCGCGACGACGGCGGCGATCGCGACGCTCGACATCCTGCAGTCGGAGCGCCTGGTCGAGAACGCGGCGACGGTGGGCGCGCACATGAGGAAGCGCCTCGAGGCGTTGAAGGACAAGCACGCCTGCATCGGCGACGTGCGCGGCCTCGGCCTCATGCTCGCGACCGAGTTCGTGAAGGATCGCCGCACGAAGGAGCCCGACACGAAGCTGCACAACCGCGTCGTCGAAGAGGCCGCGAAGCGCGGGCTCATCCTCCTTCCCTGCGGCAAGAACAGCGTGCGCTACATCCCGCCTCTGAGCATCACCGCCGCGGAGGTCGACGCAGGCATCGACGTGCTGGATGCGTCCATCACGGCCGCGACGGGCTGAGAGGGCGACCACAGAACCGTTATAACCCGTCGCCGCCACTCGCCGCTTCGGGTTGGTTGCCGCCATGTCCCGCGCACGGACCGTTGCCGTCACGCTGCTCGTCGTTCTCTCCGGCCTCCTGGCGCTCGTGCCTTCGGCGCCGGCGGCGTCCATCGAGACGCAGGGCGGCAAGCTTCCGAGCCCCATGGTCGGCGCATCCGGCGCGTTCGTGGACGGGCGCATGTACGTCTTCGGGGGCCGCTTCGCCGACGGAAGCTACTCGGAGGCCATCAGCGCCGTTGATCCTGAGACGGGCGCGGTCTCCACCGTGACGCAGCTCCCCGTCCCCCTCAGCGGCGAGGCCACGGGCGGCCGGGGGCGCTACTCGGGCACCGCCGCCGCTGTCGGCGGCAAGATCTACTACTTCGGCGGCTCGCAGCTCGTCGAGGCGGACATCAACGGCGACGGCAACCGCGAGCGCGTGCCGAAGTCTTCGCGCGACGTCATCGTCTTCGACCCCTCGACCGGCGAGGCGCGCATGACGCGCGACAAGCTGCCGCTGGGCGCGTGGGGCATGTCGAGCGCGGTCGCGAACAACAAGATCTACCTCTTCGGCGGCTTCACGTTCGACGCGACCGACCTCCCCAGCACCGGGCGCCACGACTGGATCCTCCGCTTCGACCCCGCCGCCTCGGAGCCTCTCACCTCGGCCGACGAAGGGAAGCGCTTCCACGAGCTGGAGAGCCCTCTCCCCTACGCGCTGCAGGATGCCGCGGCCGCCGTCATCGGGCGCCGCGTGCTCGTCATGGGCGGCCTGTCGGACCACGACAACGACACGAACCCGTGTCCGACGTACACGTTCTACAACTCCCAGAGCGGGCAGGCCGAGCTCAAGCAGACCACGGTGTGCCTCACGAAGCGGATGATCTCCTTCGATCCCGACGCGGAGCTCGCGGTCGGCATCGCGGGCGAGCTTCCCTACCGCGCGCAGTTCATCAGCGCCGCGACCGTCGGACAGAAGGCGTACATCCCCGGCGCGCTCCTCTCCGACTCGAGCTCCTCCACGAGCGTCGTCGAGGTGTCCTTCGACAGCCGCGGCGTGCCGCAGACGCGCGTGCTCACCCCCGCGCTGCCGCACGGCTCCTTCGGCCAGGCCGTCGCGACGGACGGCCATTCCATCTTCGTCGCGGGCGGCCGCACCGGCTCGGACCGCGAGCTCACCGACCAGGTGCTGCGCATCGATCCTGGCGCGACGCCGCCCTGGGCGCCGCGCAGCGCGACCGCGACCGAGATCCCGGGCGGCGGCGTGCGTCTCTCGTGGGAGACGCCCAGCTACAACGGCGACGCGCCCATCAGCGCGTACCGCATCTACCGCGCGCAGGGCGGCGGCGCCGAGGCGCGCGTCGGCGAGACGGCGGGGCTCACGTTCGACGACACGACCGTGAAGCCCGGCACGGAGTACGCGTGGCGCATCGTCGCCGTGAACTCCGCCGGCGAGAGCGCGCTTGGCGCGCGCGTGACGCGCTCGAGCGGCATCTCGACGCCGGGCGCCGTCGCGACGTTCAGCGGCTTCGCCGGCAACGACCAGGTCCTCCTGCGCTGGCGCGCGCCGGCGGACACGGGCGGCTCGAACCTCACGGGGTTCCGCATCCTGCGGAACGATGCGCTCCTCACGTCGCTCCCGCCGGACGCGACGGAGTACACGGACACGACCGCGCAGAATGGCGAGACCTACGTGTACGCGATCCGCGCCTACAACACGAAGGGCGACGGCGCGCTCTCGCAGGCCGAGCGCGTGACGCCGGCGCCCGTCCCCGCGCCGCCCACCAACGTGGTCTCCGAAGCCGTCGCCGCGGGCGCGTCGAGCTCGGTCCGATTGTCCTGGTTCCCGTCCGACTCGGTGGACGGCTACGTCGTCTATCGCGCCGCGAGGTCCGGCTTCACGGGCTCGCCCATCGCGAACGTGAGCGGCAGCGTGACGAGCTTCGTCGACGACGAGGTCCAGCGCGGCCAGACCTACTACTACACGGTCGTCGCCACGAACGACGCCGGCCGCAGCCCTCCGTCGGACGAGACGTCGGTGAGCCTCGTGCGGAAGCCCGGCGTGCCCACGCAGGTCCTCGCGTTCGGCCAGGAAGGCGAGATCCGCGTCTCGTGGGCGCCGCCCAGCGACACGGGCGACGCGCCCGAAGGGCTGTTGCGCTACTACGTGAGCCGCAGCGCGAGCGGCGGAAGCCCGAGCATCGTCAAGACGGATCTCGACGCGACGCTCTTCATCGACCGCTTCGTCTCGCCCGGCACGCAGTACACGTACCGCATCGTGACGCTCAACCCCATGGCGAGCGATCCCAGCGAGCCCGCGACGGCGAGCGCGCGCGCCATCGTGAACAAGCCGCCCGTGGCCGTGCTCGCCGCGAGCCCGCCCCTCGTCGACGCCGGCCAGCCGGTCGACATCGACGCGTCCAACAGCGCCGACGTCGATGGCCAGATCAAGACGTACCTCTTCGACTTCGGCGACGGGACCGACCCTGTCACGACGGACAAGGCGAGCGTCAGCCACCAGTACGCCGTGAACGGCACCTACAACGCGACCGTCATCGTCACGGACAACCGCGGCGACACCGCGCTCGCGTTCGCGCAGGTCATCGTCGGCGAGGTCATCGGCGACGCACCCCCCGACTCGGGCATCAACAGCCAGCAGCCCACGGCGCGGCCGGGGAGCGGGACCCCCGATGTGCCCGCGCCGGGCGGGGCGCTCGCGCTCGCGGCCCTCGCATCGCTCGCGCTCCTGCTGCGCCGGCGCCGCTGAGGGTGCCCCCCGCGGGGCGAGGGCTCGGACACGGGCTCGGGGAGCGCGAGCGCCAGGGCGCGCAGGGGTGAGGAAGCGGTCCCGCGCCCCCGCCCGCGCGCTCCCACGACCGCGTCCGCCCCAAGCCCGTCCGCGCCCAAGCCCAACGAGGCGGGGCTACGTCGCGGACCCGTCCTCGCCTTGGCCTTCGCCTCAGCCTTCGCCTTCGCCGTCGACTTCCCGGGTCGTTCACCCGAGTCACCGTCCAAAGGGAAGAGGGACTGCTTATGTCCCCGAGAACGAACGCATGGCCCAAGAGCCGCGGGTGCCGCCGCGGACCGTGGTGTTGCCCATGCGAATCGTCCACCTCCTGACCGCTGCCGCCCTCCTCGCCGTCGCCCTCCCCGGCGTCGCCCTCGCGGGGAAAGACGACCCCCTCACGATCCCCCTCGACCTCAGCGCCGCCGGCGGCCCCACGCTCTGGCTGCGCTGCCAGGGCTCCGACGTGGCCACGTGCGGCATGGTGTCGCTCTGGCAGCAGACCAACAAGGTCCCCGGCCTCCAGACCAGCGTGTTCGCCTACGGCGGCAAGCCCTGGGACCCCGACACGCGCCTGCTTCCCTGAACCGCTCAAGCATCCCCACCCCGCCGGGCCCTCGTGGCCCGGCGGTCCTGCTTCTTCGCTCCAACGCCTTCACAAGAAGACTCAAGAGCCACTCGTGCGACCCCTTGCCCGATGCGTGGGATCCCCTCCCTCCTCGTGCTGGCTTTCGTCCTCGCTGCCGGCTGCTCCGCCCCTGCGGACCCGGTGACGCCAGGCGCCGCGCCCGGCCGGGGCCCGGCTGATGACGCGGCCCCTGCCGACCCGGCGCCCGCCCCCGAAGCCCGACCCGAGCCATCCGCCGCGCCCGCCGCTCCGGAGGAGCCGACCTTCTGCGAGAGCGAGGCGGCCTGCGCCTTCTGGGACGACGACTACCACGAGTTCGCCCTCTACGAGGTGGACACGGCGACGATCGACGTGCTCGTCGTCCCCTCCGCGAGCCCCACCTCCGCGCAGGACACCGCGACGATCCGCGCCGCGATCGACGCGTGGGCCGCGGGCATCGAAGCGCTCGCCGCGCCATGGTTCGCCGATGCGCTCGATCTCCGCGTCCACGTCCTCGGCGAGGACGCCCCGCAGGAGGCGCTCAACGACCCGGAGATCATCGTCGTGGCGGCCGAATACAACCCGGCCGTCCTCTTTGGCATCGGCGAGCAGCTCCCCGTCAACGTGTGTCGTGGCGAAGCGCTCGAGACGTACCCGACGCACCGTCACGACGGCATGATAGTGCGCGCCGCGCGCTGCGAGAGCGGCGGCCTCACCTGCGTCGCGCTGAACACGAACTTCCTTCTGGGCACGAAAGAGCAGCTCTACGATCTCGTCGCCCACGAGTTCGGCCACTGCCTCGGCGGCGGCCACGTCGGCGATGCGCTCGACTTCAGCGCGAAGCGCGTGCCCGTGCACGACATCATGAGCTATCAGCACGACGAGACGCAGGTCCACTGCGTGTCCAACCTCAACGTGCGGGTTCTGGAGGCGCTGTACGCGCCCGTGCTTGGCGTCACGCCCGCTGTCGAGCTCTCGCCTGGCGACTTCCTGACGATGCCGCGCTCGAGCTATTCGCAGGTGATCTGCGCGAACCCGTGACCGGTGTCCCGCTCAAGCGCCGTTTTGCGACACCGTGGTGGGAGCGCCCGGCTCCTGGATCTCAAGCCGACGGGAGCGCTTGTCCTCCGCGATGCGCTTGAACACGCGCCGGAACGCGCCGCGCTCCTGCCCCATCACATACGCGAAGCCCACGAGCGCGAGCCCGCCAGAAAGGACAGCCCAGAACGCTCCGAACGCGGAACCCACGAGCGTCGCGCCGAGGCCCGCGAAGGCGGCGCCCTGCGCGCTGCGGCTGCGGCGGCTGAGCTCGCGGAGTTCGTCGAGGGTGGCGCCGTGCATGACCACCCCTCGCCGGCCGCCCCATAAGGGCTTCCGCTTGTGGCGGAGCGCGCGCTCAGGCGACCTTCGTCCCGTGGACCGCGTCGAACGTGAGCTTGCCTGCCACGAGGTCGCGCACGACAGCCGGCGCGTCCTTCATCGGGATGCGCTTCTGCGCGCCCGTGTCGCGCGCGCGGATGGTGACGGTGTGATCCGTCTTCGTGTCGTAGTCGATCGTGACGCAGAAGGGCGTGCCGATCTCGTCCTGGCGCGCGTAGCGGCGGCCGATCGCGCCGCCATCGTCGTACTGCGCCGCGATGCCGTGCTCGCGCATCTCCCGCTCGAGCGTCTGCGCGAGCGCGTCCATGCCATCCTTCGTCATGAGCGGGAAGACGCCGCACTTCACGGGCGCGACGGGCGGCGCGAGCTTGAGCGTCACCCATTCCTTCTGCGACCAGCTCGATTCGAGCACGGCGTAGAAGATGCGGTCGATCCCGTACGAGGGCTCGACGACGTGCGGCACGTACCACTCGCCTTCGACGCGCTCCTTGCGCTTCTCGACCCGGTAGAACTCGCTCGTGAGCGTGACGGCCTCGCCGTCGACCTCGATCGTGAGCGTGGAAGGCGCGACCTCGGGCGCCTCGATCTCCTTGAGCGCGTTCGTGATCGCGGCGGCCTTGCCCTTGTAGACGGGCCCGAGCTTGGTCGGGTTGGGCACGTAGCGGAAAACCTCGGCCTCCTTGGGCTCGGCGAACCGCCGCATCGCGCGCAGCTTCTGCCCCGACACGCGCTCGTGCGCCTTGAGGTCGTAGTCCGTGCGGTCCGCGATCCCGACGATCTCGACCCACCCGAAGCGAGGCGACTCGAACTCCGCGTCCCACGTGTCGGTCGAGTAGTGGGCCTTCTCCTCGCGCCCATGCTGGCGGAAGCGGATGATATCAGCAGGGATGCCGGCCGTCTCGAGGAACTCGCTCGTGAGTGCGATGAAGTATCCGAGCGCGCCGTTCGCGATGATCCCCTTCTTCACCGCGTCGTCCATCGGCATCCGCTCGGGGTTCTTGGCGTCGCGATGCAGGAGGTTCAGCTCCTTCTTCGCGAGCCGCTCGTAGCCGGGCCACGTCTTGTTCTCGGGATCGAAGAAGACCTCCGCCTCCATCTGGTGGAACTCCCGCAGGCGCAGGAGCGACTGGCGCGGCGAGATCTCGTTGCGGTACGCCTTCCCGAGCTGCACGGCGCCAAAGGGCATCTGCTCGCGGTGGAAGCGGTAGAGCCACAGGAAATCCATGAACATGCCCTGCGCCGTCTCCGGCCGCATGTAGGCGACGCGGCCGGCACCGGGGCCCACGTTCGTCTTGAACATGAGGTTGAACGCGGCGATCCGCGCCTTCTCGACCTCCAAGGGCTTCTGGCACGTGGGGCACTGCACGACGCCCTCGTAGAGCGTCTTCGTGTCGCCCAGGCGCGCGACGGAGAGCCGCGTCGCGGTGAGCTCGAAGCGCGAGCCGCCCTCCTCGAGCTGCATGGGCTGCGCGAGCGCGTGCGCGCCCTTGAGGAGCGCCGCGAGGTTCGCGGGGCTCGGGTCGCGATCCGCGCTCTCGCGCACGGCCTCGATGCGCGCCGCGAGCGCGGCGGGAAGATGGACCTTCTTCGCCTCGGCGCCTTCGGCGATGCGCTTCCACTCGTTCTTCACGAGGTGGTCGCCGCGGTTCCCGGCGCCGCAAGCGGGGCAATCGATGACCGTGTCCGCGAACTTCTCGAGGTGGCCCGACGCGCGGAAGACCTGCTCGGGCGAGATGGTCGGACATTGGATCTCGGCCATGCCTTCGCCCAGCACGTAGAAACGGCGCCAGAGGTCCTCGATGTTCTTCTTGAGCGCGGCGCCCAGCGGCCCGTAGTCGAAGAAGCCCGCGAGGCCGCCGTAGATCTCGTAGCTGGGCTGGAGATACCCGCGGCGCTTCAAGATCGCCATGAGCTCGTCGTGCGTGTCGGTGCGGTCCGCGCTGGCGTGCGCGGGGGCGGAAGGGGCGGCCATGGCTGACGAGCCACCGAGGCGCTGCATGAAAAGCTTGCGCTGAAGACCGGTTCCTGACACCGAGGAGGCAGCGCGGGTCGGCCGTTCTCGGGATGGGGAAAGGGAAGGGGATGGGCGAAGGACGCGTCCCGATCTGGTGCATCCTTCGCCTGATCCGATCCCCACCCCTCTCCCGAGAGAAGCAGGATCGGATGCTCGGTCAGAGAGGATTCCGCATGAGCACGAGCATCTCCGGGTCCTCCGGCTGGAGAGCGCGCCGCTCATAGGCGCCCGTGATCCCGCCCCAGACGTGCTCCACGTCGAAGCCGGCCTCGTGGGCCATCGCGATGACCTCGCGCGGCGCGAAGGCGCGCGTCGTCACGACGAACCGCTTCTTCGCGCCCGCCGGCGAGACGACGGTCTGCGGCGTGCTCATCGTGTTCGTGGTGAGATCGTAGTTCTCGTCCGTGCACATGCCGAACACGCTCATCGCCGAGAGGAGGAACGGCGCGCCCGGCTTCAGGCACGCGCGCACCGCGCGCAGCATCGCGACGTGCGCGTCATCGTCCGGGAGCAGGCCGAACGCGCCCTCGCACACGGACCATCCACCATCGAAGCGCGCTCGAAACGGCAGATGGCGGGCTTCCGCCTGCACCAGCGCAGCCGCTTTGCTATCGCGCCGCGCGACCTCCAGCAGCCCGCGCGTCAGGTCCGCGCCCACCACGCGCCAGGGCAGGTGCCGCTCGTGGCGCGCGACGCCGCACGCGACGTCAAGGACAAGGGCCGAGGGCGGAAGCGCCAGCGCCCGCGCCAGGAACTTGGCCTCCTGCTCCGTGCCCTTCGTGTACGCGAACTTGAGGTAGTTCTCCCGCGCGTGCTCACCGACCTCGCGGAACGCAAGGCCGCCGCCGAAGGGGTCCTTCTCCACGGGCGCGGCGATGGCGCGCGAGCGGAAAACGTTGCGCCGCAATATGTAACCGAATGGTTACGTTAGGGGAGCAGGTCCTGGTCCCGGAACAGGTCCGGTCGCATGGATCGACCGTCGACTGGACCAGTCCTGTACCTGCACCAGAACCTCGTCCGTCCGCGGAGACCGTTATATACCGGAACCCGCGTCGCTGGATTCCCGCCCGACCCCAACGGTCAGTGCTCGACGAACCTGCGGGTTCGTCGGCACCACGTCATCGCGCGGCGATGACGTTGGCTGCGGCGAGGACCTGTTACATCGGCTTCGGCCGATACGGGATCCGCGACCCGAGCGAGGAAGGGCGAAGGAACGTGATCACCCAATGCTGCGACCGCGAAAGATCCAGCGCTACTGCCCGAAGTGCAAGAAGCACAACGAGCACGAAGTCGAGCGCGTGAAGAAGCGCAAGGCGAGCGAACTCAAGAAGGGTCAGAGGCGCTTCCGCCGCGTGACCGCGGGTTACCGCGGTTTCCCGCGTCCGAAGCCCGAGGGCCGTGAGAAGGCGACGAAGCGCGTCGCGCTGCGCTACCGTTGCAAGGTCTGCAAGAAGTGCACGCAGCCCTACGCTCTGCGCGCAAAGAAGTTCGAGCTCAAGGAGGCCTGAACACATGGCACGCCACGGTCAGGTCACCAAGTTCCTGAAGGTCAAGTGCAAGGACTGCGAAGGCGAGCAGATCGTCTTCTCGAAGGCTGCGACGAAGGTCGCCTGCAACGTCTGCGGCGCGACGCTCGCCGAGCCCCAGGGCGGCTACGCGAAGCTCAACGGCGAGATCATCGCCGAGTACGCGTAAGCTCGCACGACCCGAGGGCCTCTCAGGCCCTCGCCCTTTCTCATCCCCCTCATCCCTTCGAGCGGGCAGCCTCTCCCCACCGCATGCGCCCGCTCCCCAGCGCGCTCCTTCTCTTCGCCCTCGTCGCGACGAGCGCCGCCGCCGTCTCGCCGCTCGCGGTGCGCGTGGACGCCGCGCCGCCCCCGCTCGTCGCGGGGGAGAGCGCGCCGATGCCCCTCGCCATCACGATCGCGGCGCCCTGCGACGCGGCCGGAGCGTGGAGCGCGCTCGCCGTCACGATCGAAGCGCTCTCGGCTCGCCCGGACCTGCGCGTGGAGACGCCCGCGCCGTGGATCGTCCCCTTCGAGGGTTGCGACGAGGCGCATGCGCTCACGCGCGAGATCGGGCTCGACGCGCGCGACGCGGAGCCGGGCGCGAGCGCGTCGTTCGTCGTCTTCGTGAACGCGACGGCGACATGCGACGCCACGTGCCCCTACGCGTGGACGGGCGCCGCCACGCGGCTGTACATGGCGCGCGTCGCCGCGCCCGCGCAGGAGCCGCCTGCGGCGGCCGCGCCCGCGTCCGCGCCCGAGGCCCCGCCCCCCGCAAGGCCCTCGCCCTCGAACGCGAACGGGAACGACGAAGGGAACGGACGCGCGCCCTGGCTCGTCGCGCTCGGCGCGGTCGGCCTCGTCACCATTGGCGGCGGCGCGCTCGCGATGCGGCCGCACTCAGAGGGCTTCCCGCGCGCGTACGATGTCGAGCGAGCGCTCGCGCCCGGAGCATGGGACGCGCGCGAGCGCGACACGGGGATGGACGTCGTCCTCCTGCGCCTCGACGCGCGCACAGCGCGCACGCTCGCCTCGCTCGCGCATCCGAACCTCCCCCGCGTCGTCGCGACGTCGGGGAGGTTCGTCGCGTTCGAGCGCGTCGAGGGCGCGCCGGTCGTCGCGGTGCCCGTGCGGGTGCAGCGCGCGGTGGAGTTCCTGCAGAGCGCGGGCGTGGCGTGCCGTGCACCTGATGCCACTCTCGTGCGGGTGGGCCGCGACGGGATCGCGCGCCTGGATGCGGTGGCGCTGGCGGCGTGACCCGCGCGAAAGCGCAAGAGCGCGCGGGCGCGTGGGTGGGGGCTTGCCTTCAAATACCGGCAGACAATAGGCGGCCCGTCATGGTCAAGCGCAACCCCTTCCCGGAAGAGGGCGAGCTCGTCGTCGCCACCGTCAAGGACGTCAAGGGCTTCGGCGCGTTCTGCAACCTCGACGAGTACCCCGGCAAGGAGGGCTTCATCCACATCGCGGAGGTCGCCGCCGGCTGGGTCAAGTACGT
>DATLCC010000039.1:0-17527 GCA_035526585.1 Thermoplasmatota archaeon
CCGAGGAACTCGCACGCCTCGCTCGCGGCGCGGACGGCGAGGCGCGCCGTCTCGGCCTTGGCGAGCGGGGTCAGCGCGCGCAGGAGCGCGCGGTCGTCGCGGTCGAACGCATCCGCGCAGTCCAGCACGAACAGCAGTGCGCCCCGCACGTCGACCGCGAGCGCGGCGACCGAGCGCTGGTACAAGGGATGCTCCGAGAGCGGGCGGCCGAAGGCGCGCCGCCAGGCGCCGTTCTTCTGCCCTTCGCGCAGCGCGCGCCGCGCGATGCTGACGCTCGTGACGGCGTTGTAGAGGCGCGAGAGGTTCACCATCTCCGCCATCGCCTTGAATCCCTCATTCTCCCCGGCGACAAGCTCCGCCTCGCAGTCGCGCAGCTCGCACTCGGCCGTCGCCATGCTCCGCACGCCCAGCTTCTCCTTGAGCCGCACGCGGCGGAGTCCGGGCGCGCCGCCGCGCACGACGAACAGGCCGAGCCCGCGGGTGCCTGGCGCGCCGCCGGGCATGCGCGCGAGCGTCAGGATGAGCTCGGCGTTCGCGTTGCTGCAGAACCACTTGTCGCCGTCGAGGCGCCAGCCCCCACCCGGCATCTGGCGCGCGGCGGTCGTCGTGGCGCCGACGTCGCTGCCGCCCGTGCGCTCCGTGAGGAACATCGCGCCTTCGTAGGCTCCGCGCATGTCGTCCTGGACGAGCGGCGCCACGAGGTCGGCGCGCCCGCGCTTCCCGAGCACGTACGCCGCGCCATCCGTCATGCACGCGGGGCAGAAGTAGCCAGCCTCGGCCTGCGCGAAGACGTAGCCCAGCGCGAGCGACGAGAGGCGCGAGCCGCCATGGTACGCGTCGGTGAACACGCGATGCTCGCGCGCGAGCCTCTGCAGCTCGCGATAGCTCGCGTCGAGGCGCACCTCGTTCCCGACGAGCGTGGGAGGGTTCGCGTCCGCCTCGCGCGCGAGGCCGTGGAGGACGCGTGGCGCCACGTGGCCAAGCCTGGTCAGGCGCGGCTCCAGCCCCTTCCACGCGGCGGGCGACAGCCGGCGCGCGAGGAAGGCCCGGAGGGCGGGATCGTCCGCGACCCAGTCCTCGCCGGGGAGCGGCTCCGGGGGCAGGTACGGCGTGGTCACGCGCCATCCATGGACCACCTGGCCAAAAAAGGGGTGGTCTAGGTTCCTGAGACATGGACCCCGTGCGCGAGCGTGTCGTGAAGCTTCTCAGGGAGATGGCGGAGGCCATGCGCGCCGCCGGCGACAGGCACCGCGTCCGCGCCTACACCCGCGCCGCCGTCAACATCGAGAAGCGGATGGACTTCGACGAGCTCTACGAGCGCAAGCGTCTGCAGAGCATCACCGGCGTCGGGCCGAACATCGAGCGCAAGATCGTCGCGTTCCTCGAGACGGGGGAGCGTCCGAAGTGGCTCGACGACGCGACCGCCCTGCCGGCTCGGCTCCGGGGCGACTCGGCGGTCACCCGCGCGCGGGCCGCGGCCGAGCTCCCGGACGTGTCGGACGCGTACTTCCACGCGCCCTTCCTCGATGCGCCGGACCTCCACGTGCACACGACGTGGAGCGACGGCACGATGACGCTGGAGGAGGTCGTGCTGTGGGCGCGGCAGCTCGGTGCGCGCGCGATCGGCATCAGCGACCACAGCGGATCGCTCCACATCGCGAACGGCCTGAAGCCGCACGAGGTGCGCGAGCAGTGGGCGGAGATCGCGAAGCTGCAGCTCGAGTACCCGGACATCCTCATCCTGCGCGGGACGGAGTGCGACATCCTGCGCGACGGGACGCTCGATCATCCGGTGGAACTTCTCGAGGAGTTCGACTACGTGATCGGCTCGCTCCACAGCCAGCTCAAGCTCGACAAGGCGCAGCAGACGGAGCGCGTGATGCGCGCGCTCGACTGCGAGCACCTCACGGTGCTCGGCCACCCGACGACGCGCGTGCCCGGCTATCGTCCGCCCGCGAACCTGGATCTGCCGCGCATCTTCGAGAAGGCGGCGCAGAAGGGCGTCGCGATGGAGGTGAACGGCAACCCGGGGCGCATCGATCTCGACGTGCCCCTCGCCCGGAAGGCGCTCGCGGCGGGCTGCAAGCTCTCGTGCGCGTCCGACGGCCACAGCGCGCGTGAGATGCTGAGCTTCGCGACCGCGCGCCTCATGGCGGAGAAGGCCGGCGCGACGGAGGCGGATCTTGTCAACTACGACGCGATGGGGGACCCGCGCGAGCGGGGCCCGCGCGGGCACAAGGGCACGCTGCGGCGCGCCCACTCCTAGGCGACCGTGATCGTCGCCTTCATCGTGGGGTGGACCGCGCAATGGTAGGCGAAGGTGCCCGTCGCGTTGAACACGTGGAAGCCAGACTCGCCGGGGGCGAGGCTTCCCGTGTCGAAGGTGCTTCCGTCGTCGGAGGTGGCCGTGTGCGGGATGACGCCCGCTTCGTTGTTCGTCCACGTGACGTTCGTCCCGACCGGCACCGTGGGGCTCGCCGGGTCGAAGGCGAAGAGCTTGATGGAGATCGCCACCGGGGCCGGAGGGGTGGCCGGCGTCGGCGTGGGCGTCGGCGTCGTGTTGGTGGGCGTCGGGGTTGGCGTGGGCGTCGGCGTTGGGCTAGGCGTCGGAGTCGGCGAGGCGGTCGGGGTAGGGCTCGGCGTCGGCGTCGGTGTGGGGCTCGCGGAGGGTGTGGGCGTCGGGTCGTTCTGGCCGGGCATCGCGCAACCAGCGAACAGCAGGCAGGCGAGCAGGATCGCGAAGGCGCGCATCGGCCGCGACAGACCCGGGGTCCTACAAAAAGACCGTCGGGTCGCTCTTCAATCGTGGGAGTAGTCGATCCCGCCGCGCGCCTTGTACGTCCGCAGCGGCGCGAGCGCGCGCTCGTCGCGATGGAAGCCGCCGACGTGCTCGATCCCGCGCGCCGCTCGCGCGTGCGCCCACAGCTCGCGCATGGGAGGGCCCTCGTCGAACCCGATCGCCTCCGCGTCCTCCTTGGTCGCGGCGGAGAAGACGCGCGTCGCGCCCGACCAGTAGATCGCGCCGAAGCACTGGATGCAGGGCGCGCAGCTCGACACGACGGAACATCCGTCGAGCCGATGCGCTCCGAGCCGCGCCTGGGCGCGCCGCATGGCGACGATCTCCGCGTGCGCGGTCGAGTCGTGCGCCGCGAGCACCTGGTTCCAGCCCACCTCGACGATGCGTCCCTGCGCATCGGCCACGATGGCGCCGAACGGGCCGCCGCCGTGCTCGGCCGAGGCCTGCGCGATCGCGACGGCGAGCGCCATGTGCTCCGCGGGGGAAAGCGCGCGCTCGCGGTCGAACGTGGGGAGCCAGGCGGGATCGGGCATGTCAGCCTTCGAGCGCGTCGGCCACCTCGGCCACCGCGCCCACGAGGCCGATCGCGGCCTGCTCGGAAAAGGGCGCGCGCAGGACCAGGCGCCTGCCATGCACGGACACGCGCGTCCCAGGCAGCGCCAGGTGCGCCAGGGCGCTGGCCCGCGCGGCGAGCTGCGGTGGCGGCGCGCTCGTGAGGAGCTCCGTGTCCACCTGAAGCCATGCGCGGGGGTCGCGGCGCGCGCGGACGAGGCAGAGTCGCGCGGGGCGCCCTCCAGCGCGCCCGTGGAGGACGGGCCGGTCGGCGCCGAGGCCGAAGAGCGGGCGGCGCGCGCCGGGGGCGAAGCCCAACTCGGCGCCGAAGGCAAGCCAGCGGCGAGTGATCGCCCGGCCGACCAGGAGCATCATCGCCGCGAAGGCGACGAGGCCGAGGGAGACGAGCCCGACGAGGATGGCCTGCCTGACGTCGAGGAGGAGCGCGACGCCGAGCGCGCCCGCGAGCGAAACGACGCCGATGCCGACGCGCGCCACGTCGGGCCACGCGCGCCGTGTGATGGAGCGCGCCGGTCGATAGGACGTCGAAAAGGCCACGAGTGGGCGGCTCTGCGGCAAGGGGGATATGAAGGCTTGTGGGAGGCCACAGAGGCCCGCGCCAGCGGGCGCGGGTCAGTCGAGCGCGAGCCCCTTCCCCTTCGAGTGCGCCTCGAGCGCCTTGCGCCCGAACGGGTTCAGCAAGACGCGGCGCGCCTCGTCGAGGCCGAACCACTGGGCCTCGGCGATCTCATCGAGCTGCAGCGTGAGGTCGGTCGTGAGCGCGCGGGCGACGTACATGTGGCCCCGCATGTAGTAGGGCGAGCCGAACTTCTGGGTGAAGACCCCGAGGAGCTTCTCGATCGTCACGTGGAGGCCGGTCTCCTCCTCCATCTCTCGGACCATGCCCAGCTCGGGCGTCTCGGCGTACGTGACGAAGCCGCCAGGGATGTTCCACATGCCTTTCGTGAATCCGCGGCTCGCCTTCACGAGCAGGATCCGCTTGCCGTCCGGATGGAACACGAGCGCGCCCACGACCTCGCGCACGAGGCTCGCGTTGATGGCGCGATGCACGATGGTCGCGACGTTCTTCATCGCGGGCACGTCGTCCTTGAAGGTCCAATCGCGCGGCCATGCTGCGAGGTCCGGGACCGCGAAGAGCACCTTGCCTTCGGGAAAGTCCATCTCGCCGCGGAAGTCGAGGTCCAATCCGTGCGCGTCGCCTTCGCGCGGGAACGTGAGCTCTCCGTCGCGCTCGACGAGGCGCACCATGCCGTCGCTCTCGACGTAGAGGAAGACCGGTCGGTCAGCGGCGAAGGCCACGAGGCGCGACCGTCGCCCGCGGGGAAAAAGGAAGCGCCGGGTGGGGGGCGTGCCAGAAACGAGTAAGAAGGGGACACGTCTCCCCTCCGCATGCGCGCCCTGTTGCCCCTCCTCGCCGCCGCGGCCCTCTTCGCCGCGGGGTGTGTCTCGCCTCCCGCCTCGACACCCGAGGGCGCCGAGCGCCCGATCGATCCGGCCGCGTGGGATGCGGTCCGCGCGCTCGTGGGCGACGCGCCGTGCGAGACGGACGTGGGCGCCGACACGAGCGCGAACCTCGTGACGCTTGGCCACTACCAGACCGACGAGGGGGACATCGGCGAGATCGACGTGCGCGGCGACCGCGCGATCTTCAGCCGCCACCAGATGGGCGGCCTCTACGTGGCGGACCTGCGCGACCCGCGCAATATCAGCATCGTCGGGACGCTCGTGCAGGAAGGCGCGACGGCCTTCGACCTCAAGTGGCTCCCCGAGAAGGAGGCGGCGGTCATCGGCGGGGGCGAGGGGAAGCTCTACGTCGTCGACCTGACGGACCCTGCCAACCCCGTCGTCGTCTCCGAGGCCGACGTCTCCACCCAGGCGCACATGGTGCAGCCTGCCCTGCTTGGCGGCGTGACGTACGTCTACGTCGCGAGCCAGTCGTCCAACGCGCCGGCGTTCGTCTACAAGATGGAGGGCTGGAACCTCTCGCTCGTGGGATCGTTCGGGCTGCCCGCAGGCCCGATCGGCAGCGGCCCCCTCGGGAACCACGACATCGCGATCGTGAACGACACGTTGCTGCAGAAGACGACGCTCTACCTCGCGGACGGCGTCGCGGGCTGGAGCGCATGGAGTCTCGACGATCCGGCCGCGCCGCAGCGCATCGGAGGGAGCGTCGGCCAGGAGCTCGGTGCTGGCTACGTGCACACGGTCCGCGTCGGCTTCTTCGAAGGCAAGAGGATCGTCGTCACGATGCAGGAGGTCGGACAGAACTCGCTCAAGGTGTACGACGCGACCGACCTCTCGAAGCCGGTCCTCCTCGCGCGCTGGAACGCGGATCCCTCGAAGCCCACGGCACCGCAACACAACATCCAGCTCCTCGGGCCGTGGCTCTTCATGGGGCACTACACGAACGGCTTCTACGTGTTCAACCTCACGAGCGTCATCAGTGGCCCGCCCGTCGTCGGCACGCTCTCGCTCGCGCCGGTGGGCCACTGGGCCGTCGAGGAACCTGCGGAAGCGGACGCGCTCGGCTTCGCCAACGTGTGGGATGTCGCGGTGCGCCGCGGCGTCGTCTACGCGAGTGACCTCACGGGCCGCGTCACGGCCGTCGCCTTCGCGTGCCTCCCCATCGGGGATGAAGCAGCTACGGCAACTCTCTAGGGAGCGCGCTCCAGCCGTCGTGCTCGGCGCGCGCGCTCTTGATATCGAGCACGGGCGTCCCCTCCGTCGCTTCGAGCCCGGTGACGACGAGGACGCGCCCTTCGCGGCGCACGACGCGCGCCTCGCTCACGCAGATGGGGTTGGGCCGGTGCGGCGTGCGCATCGAGAAGACGCCGTCGCTTCCGGGCCGCGACAGGAGCGCGCGGTCGGCGAGGTGCGCCCACCAGACGACGAGGATCTCGCTCCCGTCCGCGATCCCCTCGAGCCCGGCCTCGTACTCGGGCGCGACCTCGATGCGGGCCTCGCGGAGCGCCAGCGCGCCCTGGCGCGGGGCATCGAGGGGCGTCGCGTACGGGCTGCGGACGACGCCGATCGGGCGCAGGGTGATGTCCACGCGCGCGGGAGACCGCCCCGCGGCTTAGGGGTTCGCGTCGCCTGCCGGCGGGAACGCGATGCGGAACGTCGTCCCTTCGCCGACGCGGGACTCGATGTCGAGCCGCGCGCCGTGCTCCTCGGCGATGCGCCTCACGATCGAAAGGCCCAGCCCGCTCCCGTCCGGCTTCGTCGTGTAGAAGGGGTCCCACATCCGCGCCTGCACCTCGGGTGGGATGCCTTCGCCGCGGTCCTCCACGACGATCGTCGGCCAGCCTTCCGCGCTCGTCGTGGTGCCGATGCGCACCGTGGCGTCGCGCGGGTTCGCGTCGTGCGCGTTCTCCAGGAGGTTGATCACGACCTGCTGCACCTGCACGCGGTCGACGCGCGCCGCGGGCGTGGGCGACAGCTCGTCCACCACATGCACGCGGCCGCGGCGGGCTGCACGGAAGATGTCCACGGCCTCGCGCACGACGGACTCGAGGGGCGCGACGACGCGCGCGGATCCCGTCTTCAGCTTCGTATACTTGCGCAGGTCCTCCACGAGCCGCTCGATGCGCGCGATGCTCTCGTGCGCGTCCTCCATGCAAGGTACGAGCCGCTCGCGCAGCGGCGCCGACCGCTCGGGCGCGAGCTCGGTGAGCGCGCGTTGAAGGTGGAGCTCGATGATGTGGAGGTTGTTCGAGAGGTACGTGAGGGGCGTGCGGAGCTCATGCGCCACGCCGGCCACGAGGGATCCCAGCGCGCTGAGCTTCTCGTTGCGCGCGAGCTGCGACCGGGCGCGCGCCAGCTCGTCGACCGCTCCGCGGATCTCGGTGATGTCCTCGACCGTTCCGACGTGGCCCACGAGCGCGCCGTCGCGCGAGAGAGGCGCGGCGCGCACGTGCGTGTGGCGGATGGTGCCGTCGCGGTGCTGCCAGCGCACCTCGCTGGAGTAGTCGCCGCGGCCGGGCTCGCGCGCGTACGTGGTCCACTCGGCGAGGACGCGCTCCTTGTCCTCCGGGTGGATCCGCTCCGTCCAGCCAAAGCCGAGCGCGTCGCCTTCGAAGCCGCAGATGCGGTCGCAGGACGGGTTCGTGTAGTCGGCGGCGCCTGTGGGAAGGGCGAGGAAGATGCCGACGGGGCTCGAGCTGCTGAGCTGCCGGAAGCGCTCCTCGCTCTCCCGCAGCGCTTCCTGCGCGAGCTTCTGGTCGTGGACGTCCGTCGCGGCGCCAAACCAGCGCACGACCTCGCCGCTCGCGTCGCGCATCGGCACCGCGCGGCCCAGATGCCACCGGTATTCGCCGTCGGAGGCGCGGCGGAAGCGGTAGAGGATCTCGTACGGTGTGCCCGTGCGCACGCTCTCGCGCCACGCGGTCTCGGCGCGGGACGCGTCGTCGGGGTGGAGGAACGCGGGCCACGACCAGCCACCCTCGGGGCCGCGGGGCGCGCCGGTGAGGACGAACCATCGCTCGTTGTAGAAGTCGGTCCACCCGTCGGCGCGGGACATCCACACGATGGCGGGCACGATGTCGGCGAGCACGCGGAACCGCTCCTGGCTCTCGTGGAGCGCCGCCTCCGCCGCGCGCCGCTGCGTGATGTCCTCCTGCACGCACACGAAGTGTGGTTTGCCTTCGACGTCGAGCGTCGTGATGCGCGCGTGCGTCGTGAAGGGCGTGCCGTCCTTGCGCTGGTTGAGCCAGTCCCCCTCCCACACGCCGCGCTCCTGCAGCTGCTGGATCACGTTCGCGACGATGCGCTCGTTCTCCTCCGGAGTGTAGGCGTTCTGCACGGTGACGTGCTTGCCGACGAGCTCGCCGCGCTCGTAGCCGAAGATGCGGTCTTCCGAGGGGTTCGTGTAGACGATCGTGCCGGTGGCGTCGGCGACGCTCACGCCCTCGACCATGCTCTCCAGCACCTGCGCCTGGACGCGAAGCTTGCGCTCGGCGGCGCTGCGGCCGAGCGCGTTCGAGACGTGTCCCGCGATGATCTGGGCGAGGCGCACCTCGTCCTCGGGGAAGTCGTGCGGCGTCGCGTGGTAGAGCATGAACTTCCCGAGCACGCGCGCGTCATGCACGAGCGGGAAGAATCCCAGGCTGCGGATCTTCTCGGACGAGAACACGGCAGCGTACCCTTCGAGCGACGCATCGCGCTCCACGTCGGGCACGACGATCGGCGCGGCGTCGGACGAGTCCGGGCGCCATGGCGTGTGCCCCTCGACGCTGCGACGGTACGCCTCGCTGAGGCCGCGGCTGGCCTTGAAGCGCATGACGTCGTCGGCGTCGAAGAGGAGGACGCTCGCGCGCTCGGCGAGCCCCGTCCGCACGATGGCATCGAGCGTCGCCTCGACGACGTCCTCGACGCTTGCGCTCCGGCTCGCGCGGTCGCTGAGCTCGTAGAGGGCGCGCAGCCGGTCTTCGGCTTGCGGGACCGATCCGGTCGGGATGCGCTCCGGCCCGGAGCTCGAGGCGAGCTGCGTCATGTGCCGTGACAGCGCCCAAGGGGTCTTCATTCCTGCTTCTACCCGAAGGGGTGGGCCGGCGACCGCCCGGGCTCGCCGCTGAGGGATCAGGATGGGGAGAAGCGCTGCGAACCGCGCGCAGCAGAGGCCATCTCCGAGACAACGCCGGGGCAGCCCTATAAGAAGGATCCCATGCGAGTCGCACGGCTGACCAAAGAGTCAGCTTCGTGTCGCCGCAGACCGTGCGAAGATTCTTATGGATGGCGCCGGCGGATCCGCGTGTCTCGGAAAGATGTTCGATCGCCCCCCACGGGCCGTCCTGTTTCTGCAGAACCCTCTTCTCCATGAGCGGAGAGTCTTCTTCCAGAAGCGGAGAGTTCGCTGCCATGACGACGCGTGTGAGGATCCCGCCCGACCTCGCGCCCGTGCTGGAGCTGTACCGCGACCTGGGGCACGCAGCGAGGAAGGGCCTCTGGCTCTCCGAGATGCACACGAGACAAGAAGTGCAGGACGCCGCGAAGATCGCGGCGACCCTGGCGAAACGAAGCGGGCGCGAAGCGCCCTGAATCCACGTCACCGCAAGCAGCGCCTCAGCTCTGCGCAGCGGTGACGTGGCGCTTGACCTCGTCCTGCGCGAGGAGGCGGTAGCCCTCCTTCGCGGTGACGACGGCGATGTCCACGGCGGGCTCGCCGGCCGCGGTGGTGGCGGCGCCCGCGTCCGTCTGGCGGTAGAGCGCCTTGAGGCCGAGCTTGATGGCCTCGGCCTCGGTGAGCGTCGGGCGGTAGTCCGTCTCGAGGAACTCCATCGCGGCGCTGCGGCCGACGCCGATCGCGGTCGCCTTGTACTGCACGACGGCGCCCGAGGGGTCCGTCTCGAAGAGGCGCACCGTGCCGTCGGGGTCGATGCCCGCCATGAGGAACGCCGCGCCGAAGGGGCGGACGCCGCCGTTCTGCGTGTAGGCCTGCATGATGTCGGAAAGGTCCTTCACGAGGACGTTGATCTCGATGCTCTCGGCGTATACGACGCGGTTGTTCGCGGCGACGCTCCTCGCGCGGGCCACGAGCATGCGCGCGTCGCCCACGAGGCCGGAGGACGCGACGCCGATGTGGCGGTCGATCTTGAAGATCTTCTCCACCGCGGCCGCCTCGATGAGCTTCGAGGAGATGCGCTTGTCGACGAGGAGGACCGCGCCTCCCGCGAAGACGACGCCGACCGCGGTCGTGCCGCGCTTCACGGCTTCGCGCGCGTACTCGACCTGGTAGATGCGCCCGTCGGGCGAGAACATGGTCGCTGCCGAGTCGTACATCTGGGCGGGCTGCATCGAGGTTGGTCTCCATTACATCGCCCCAACCGAGAGACGACGCGTCCCGCAGGACGCGTCGGGATGGGACTCGCCGCCATCCTAGGCGTGATACTTGAAGGTGACTACCTCCCACTCCACCTGGTCACGGCCGGATAGGGTCATCCGGATCGGGGAACGGGTCCACGGGCGGCGGCGAGAACGGCGCCGGCTCGTCGGGGACCGGAAGCATCGGGCTCATGCCTGTGCGTTCGCGCATGGAGAAGATATCTCTTGTGGCCGGACGGGCACAGGCGCCGCCGGTTGGTCGCTCGCGCCCGCGCGCGCTTGCCCGCCCGCGCGCGCTTACGGCGCCCGGCGCGTGCGCGCAAGAGCGCGGGCGCGCGCGACTATCGCAGCACGATCCGATCGACGACCATCGCGACGAAGAGGAGCCCCAGGTACGCGATGCTGTACCCGAAGACGGCGTACGCGGCCTTGTTGTCCTTCTTCACGAGGAGGCGCGCCGCGAGCGCCACGAACCAGGCGCCGAGCACCAGCGCGGAGACGAGGTAGATCGCGCCGAGGATCTTGAACGGGATGAAGGCGAGCGTCGCCGCGACCGTGAGGATCGTGTAGACGAAGATCTGCTTGCGGGTGGCCTCCGCGCCCTTGACCACCGGATACATCGGGACGGCGCCCTTCGCATAGTCGTCCTTGTACACGAGGGCGAGCGCCCAGAAGTGGGGCGGCGTCCACGCGAAGATGATGAAGCCCAGGATCAGCGCGGGGATCGAGAGCTGCCCCGTGACGGCGGCCCAGCCCACGAGGGCGGGCGCCGCGCCGGCCGCGCCGCCGATCACGATGTTCTGGACGGTGCTGGGCTTCAGCCAGATCGTGTAGTAGACGTAGAACGCGATGCCCGCGATCGCGAGCGCGGCGGTGAGCAGGTTCACGCGCCACGTCAGGTACGCGAACGCCGCGATGCCGGAGACGAATGCGAAGAAGAGCGCGGCCTTCGCCGGGATGCGGGAGCTCGGGATGCTGCGCTTCTTCGTGCGCGCGAGGAGCGCATCGCGGTCGCGGTCGAGGTAGTTGTTGAACGCCGCCGCGCTCGATGCGGCGAGCGCGCCGCCAAAGAGCGTCGCGGCGACGAGGCGCAGCGGCGGCCGTCCCGCGAGGAACATCGCGGCCGCGCCGCAGAGCACGAGGAGAAGGAGGATCCCGGGCTTCACGAGCTCGAACCACGGGCCAAGCTTCTGCTGCAGCGTGCCGGTCCATGGGCGGCTCGTCATCGGGCCGGGAGCCGCGCCGGCGGGCTCTTCCTCGGCGCTGGAACCGGAACCGGAAGCGGAAGCGGAAGTGGAAGCGGGGGCGGGACGACGGGCGTAGACGAGCGTCGTGAGCGCGGTGAGCGTACCGAAGACGAGCATCGCGTTGCCTTGATGGAGGACGACGGTCCACGGCGCGTTGCCGAGGAGGACCGTGACGCCTCCGAGAAGGATCTGCGTGAAGAGGAAGGCACTGGCGAGCGTCGCGAGCGCGCGGATCGCCCTGTCGACTGGCCTTAAGCGCCAGCCGATCCACGTGACGGCCACGACGAGGAACGTGACCACGCTCGCGAGGAGGCGGTGGATCCACTCGGCCGCGACCATGTGCGGGGGGATCCCGTGCAGGTTCGCGTCCGCGTCGAGGAAAGGCGCCCAGTTCGCGAGGCCGGATCCGGCGTCCTCGAAGCACTTCGGCCACGTGGGGCACGCCTGGCCGGCGCCGATCTTCACCACGTAGGCGCCCACGCAGATGAGGACGAACGTCGACACGAGCGCGGCGATGACGAGCCGCTCGAACGTCGCCCGGCGCACGGCCATGGTGGCGCCCAGACCGAGGCCGTTCAAGAACTTTTGTACGGTCAGCTCGGCGGTGTCGCCACGGTGGCGCGCGCCACCGCGAGGGCGACGATCGCGCCGGCCACGAGGAACGCCGCCGCGAGCGGCGCCGCGCGCGGATACAGCGCGCCCATGAGGGAGGCCCCCAGGAACGAGCCCACGTACTGCATCGTGCTCTGGACGCCCTGCGAGAAGCCGCGGCGCCCCTCGGTCGCTGTCGCGCTTGCGAGCGAAGGGAGGAGCGAGGAGAGCGAGGAGTGGCCCACGAAGAAGAGCATCCCCGCGGCGACGAGGGCGGGGCCGGGGACGTGGACGAGGGCCAGGAACGCCAGGGGGGCGAGGCCGAGGAGGAGCGCGCCCGCGAGGCCGACGGCGCGCGCATGTCCCCGGTCCGCGAGCCGCGCCGCGAGGAACATGCCGAGTCCCCCCGGCAGCACCATCAGCGTGACGGCGAGCGCGTAGGGGATCCCCGTGATGAGGAGGGGCGAGAGGAAGAGGAGGCCCGTGAGCGCCAAGTTGATCGCGAAGGCGGCCGCGCCGAGCGTGTAGACGCGCGCGTCGACGCGACCGGGCGCGGAAGGGGAAGCGGACGCGGCCGGAGGGATAGCGGAAGCGGAAGCGGACGCCGCGGGAGGGGAAGCTGGGACGAGCCGCCACACGGGGACGAGGAGCGCGAGGCTCACGACCGAGTGGCCAAGGAGGAGGCCGGGCACGCCGATCGCGGGCGTGAGCCAGGCGCCCAGCAGGATCCCCGCCGCGAAGCCGATGCCGGCCGCTGCGCCCAGGAGCGCCATGCGGCGCGTGCGGCGATCGGGCTCGCCGATCTCTCCCGCGAGCGCGAGCGCGACGCCGTTCACCGCGCCGGCGCCCTGCACGAAGCGCGCGAGGGCGAGCGTCGTGATATCGGGCGCGAACGCCGCCGCGATGCCGCCCCCGGCCGACACCGCGAGCGCGGCGAGCATGACGGGGCGGCGCCCGACGCGGTCGGAGAGCGCCGCAAGCGGAAGCATGAACGCCGCGAGCGCGAGCGGGTAGGCCCCGAACGCGAGACCCGCGGCGATCGTGGAACCGCCCAGCGCGTGCGCGTGCTCCGCGAAGCCTGCGAACAGGAGCGAGACGCCCAGCACGCGCAGGAAGACGATGCCCGCGAGCGTGCCGAGGATGCCCTTCGTCACCGTGGGGCGAGCGGGCGTGGGAAGAAAAAGGTGGCGCGGCGTCGCGCCGCGCGCTCGCGAGCAGCGCGTTGGCCTACGGCAGGACCGCGGGCACGGTGGGCGGCGCGCCGGCGGGGCAGCCCAGGTTCTGGCCGTTGAAGCCCGTCGCGTCCGTGTAGGCGTATGCGAACGTGTCGCAGTAGCTGAACGTGCCGAACGTGAACGAGTTCCAGCCGGCCTGGCCGAACGCGGTGCCTGCGGGCGAGCCGAAGCTCACGGCGTACACGCTGATGCCGGCGCCCGTGTACGTGTTGCCGAAGAAGTCGTAGTTGTAGCAGTAGGTCTGGACGCCGACGGCCGTGTAGCCGCCCGCGTCGTTCGTCGAGACGCCGGCGGAGTTGCCCCCGTTGGTGCCGGCCGTCGCGCAGTCGCCGCCGTAGGAGCCCTCACCAGCGCAGGTCGAGGTCCCGGGCGCGCACACCGTGTTGCTGGCGGCGGCCACCGGGACCCACATGGCAGTGGTCATCAGACAGATCGCAAGGAAGAATTTCATTCGAGACTACCTCCCGCACGAGCAAGCGTCCGACGATGTATAGCCGCCGTCGTTCGATTCCTGATATGGGCGCGATGCGCACACGCTCTCGCCAATCTCACGCGGAAGCCTTCAAGGAGCAAGTTGAGCGAACGCTTCCGCGAACGCCCCCTTCTTCACCGACGCACCGTTCGCGAGGAGCGCGCGCTCGACCGCGGCGATGCCGCCGAACAGCTCTTCGGTGGACACGGTGCCCATGTGGCCCAGGCGGAAGATGACGCCCTTCACGGCGTCCTGCCCGCCCGCGATCACGACGTTGCGCTCCTTGAGCCACTTGCGCGTCTTGCTGTCGTCGACGCCCTGCGGGTAGCGCACGGCCGTGACCGTGTCGCTGCGGTAGCCCTGCGGGACGAAGAGCTGGAGGCCCATCGCCTCGAACGCGGCGCGGGTGGCGTCCGCCTGCTTGCGCACGGTCGCGATGCGGTTCTGGAGCCCCTGGTCGTGGATGATATCGAGGGCCTCGATGGCCGCGAGGTGGAGCGGGATCGCGGGCGTGAAGGGCGTATCGTTCTCGGCGGCCTTCTTCACGTAGCGCAGGAGGTTCAGGTAGTAGCCGTTCTCCTTGTGCATCGCGGCCTGCGCGCGCTCGTTCGCGCTCACGAAGACGAGGCCGCTTGGCATGCCGAGGCACTTCTGGCTGCCCACGATCGCGACGTCGACGCCCCACTTGTCGACGGGCACGTCCATCCCGCCGATCGAGGTGATGCAGTCCGCGACGAGGAGCGCGCCGTGGTCGTGCGCGATCTTCGCGATCCGTTCGAGCGGGTGCGTGAAGCCGATGCTCGACTCGTTGTGCGTGAGGAAGACGGCCTTGGGCTTCACGCGCGCGACGGTCGCCTCGATCTCGGCGAGGTCGATCGGCTGGCCCCACTCGGCCTTCAGCACCGTGGCGTCGCCGTACGTGCCGGCGAGCGTCGCGAAGCGGTCGCCGAACTTGCCGTTCGCGAGGGCGACCGCCTTCTCCCCCTTCTTCAGAAGTGAAAGGGCGGCCGCGTCCATGCCTGCGGTGCCGCTGCCCGCCAGGGTCACGACGGGCGCCGCCGTCTGGAAGACCTCGCGCAGGCGCTCCTGCATGCGCCGGTTCACGTCCTGGAAGCCCGGGTCGCGGTGCGCGATGGCGGGCTTCGACATGGCGCGCAGCACGCGCGCGTGCATCTTCACGGGACCCGCGAGAAGGAAGGTGTTGTTGTCCGGGTCGAAGGGCATCGCGCCGCCATCCGGGCTCGCGTAGAAAGCTTTGCTCGCGTGATGGCGCCACGGGTGCCCGTCGCCGTCAAGAAGGAAGGAGCGCGAGGGTCTCACGTCCCGCGCAGGTCTGCCGACCCCTCCGTGCACGACCCTGGTAAAAAGCCTCATCGTCCTACCGTGTGTGGTTGCAGCGCCCTGGCGTCTCGATTCGAATGGTGCACCACGGCTCTTTAGTAGGCTGGCGACAGCCCCATCGACGAAGGGACGAACGGACCCTCACGGGTCCTTGACTCCCTTGGTCTCCAACCCCTCTTCGCAGGGAGGTCTGCCCTCAAATGCCCGCCCAAAGCAACTGGTCGCTCACGCTCGTCCTCGCTTCCCTCGCCGTGGCCTTCGCCCTCGTAGGCCTCGGTCTTGGCACGCTCTACCCCGGCGCCGCGCCGCTCGTCTCGACCGCGCTCCTGGGCGCCTCCCTCGGCTGCACCGCCGGCGCGTTCACGCGCGTCGCGATGCGGGTGCGCCGCCTCGAGCTCGAGAACGAAGGGCTCATCGAGGAGATCTCCCAGGAGTTCGACCGCGTGAAGGACAAGATCGAGATCTTCGGCGAGGCGCTCGCCGAGCCGCGCTCCCTGACGCCCGCCGAGATCGAGGAAGCGCCGCTGCGCCGCGTGACGATCAAGTGAGCGGGGCCGGCGCAAGGCCTCCGGCACGAAAGGTCGCGTGCGACCTTCCGAAACCCCTAAAACCCCCGTGGCCGACCTCGCGCGCATGCGCCAGGTGGAATTCCACACGCTCCTCCACGGGGGGCAGACCCAGGGGCATCGCGTCTTCATCGCCACGATGCCCGGCCAGAGCCAGCTGCTGGGCGACGCCACCACGCGCCTCCTCGTCCGGGTGAACCTGAACGGCGTCGTCTTCGACGCCGAAGGCTGGCCCAGCGACGGGCATCACGTGATCGAGGTCCCGCAGGAGATCGTCGCGAGCGCGCGCCTCAAGGGGGGCGACCCGGCGCGCGTCGCGCTCCACATCATGGGGCCGTGATACGTCGCCGTGTGGTGGAGCATTCTCAGAGCGCGACGATCTTGAGCGCGCGATCCACGGTGGCGACGCTCATGCCTGTGTAGTTGGCCGGGTCGAGCGCCGCGCGGATCTCGGCAGGCTTCATCTTCGCCTGGATGTCCGCGTCGGCGACGAGCGACTCCTCGAACCCCTTGCCGGTCATGCTGGCGCGGCGCACGATCTCGTGCGCGTCCTGACGGCCGATCCCCTTCTCGACGAGCTTCAGCATGATGGACTCGGCCATGACCTGCGGGTTCTGCCTGAGGTTCTCGCGCATGCGCTCGGGGTAGACCTCGAGCTTCGCGAAGACGTCGACCGCGTCCTTCAGGATCTCGTCAAGGAGCACGAAGGCGTGCGGGATGAGGAAGCGCTCGGCGCTGCTGTTGGCGAGGTCGCGCTCGTGCCACTGGATCGCGTTCTCGTAGGCGGGGGTGAGGTTGCTGCGGACCACGCGCGCGAGGCCTGATATCTTCTCGGACTTCACCGGGTTGCGCTTCTGCGCCATGGTCGAGGAGCCGACCTGCTTCTTGCGGTCGAACCCCTCCGCGACCTCGGCGATCTCGGAGCGCTGCAGATTGCGCACCTCGGTCGCGAACTTCTCAAGGGAGGTCGCGACGTTCGCCATCCACGCGAAGAGCTCGTTGTAGCGATCGCGCTGCACGATCTGCGTCGGGCCATCCTCCATGCCGATGCCCAGGTCGCGCGCCACGAACTCGGCGATCTCGAACGCCTTCGGGCCCAGGCCCGCGGAGCTGCCGACCGCGCCTGCCATCTTGCCCACGACGACGCGGGGCCGCATCTCCTCCAGGCGCTCGAGATGGCGGTGCACCTCGAGCAGGAACACGGCCATCTTCAGGCCGAAGGTCATGGGCACCGCGGCCTGGCCGTGCGTGCGGCCCATCATGACGGTCGCGCGGTGGTCTCGCGCGAGGCGCGCGAGCGCGCCCTCCAGCTCTTCGAGGCTGTTCTGCATCAGGCCGAGGCCGTCGCGGAACATGAGCGCGTTCGCGCTGTCGATGATGTCGTACGAGGTCGCGCCGAGGTGGACGTAGTTCCCCGCGTCGCCCGCGCAGGCCTCGGTGAGCGCCTTCACCACGGCCATGAGGTCGTGGCGGATCTCTGCCTCGATCTCGTGCACGCGCTCGGGCGTCACGACGCCCGCGGCGGCCTTCTTCGAGATCTCATGCGCGGCCTCCGACGGGATGTTCCCCACGTACGCGTGCGCGCGCTCGAGCGCCGCCTCGACGGCAAGGAGGCGCTGGAGCTTCCCCTCCTCGCTGAAGATGGCCTTCATCTCGGGGCGGCCGTAGCGGAAGTCCAGGGGGCAGGAAAGGACCATGGATAGGAGCGGGGACGCGGACCCTCTTCATAAAACTGGGCCAGCGCGAGCGCAAGGGCACGCGCAAGGAGAGCGCCCAGGCGCGTAACCAGAAAGTTACGGGTCCTTCCCCTCGCCTCTGCCCTCGCGCCGGTCCTCCCGCGGGGCAAAGGGCCGAAACCTGGAGGGTCTTACGAGGGTCTGGAGTGA
>DATLCC010000040.1:0-20431 GCA_035526585.1 Thermoplasmatota archaeon
CTCGGCGAGCTTCGACGTCGGCGGCGCCGACGTCGCCCGCGACATCCTGCGCGCGTGGGCATTCGCCGACGCCGACCCGTACCGCGCCGCGACGCACAACAAGGGCGTGATGAACGGCATCGACGCCGTCGTCATGGCGACCGGCAACGACTGGCGCGCCGTGGAAGCCGGCGCGCACGCGTGGGCCGCGCGCACCGGACGCTATCGATCGCTCTCGACCTTCTCGGTGACCGAGGCGGGGCACCTCCACGCACGCCTCGAGCTCCCGATGGCGCTCGGGATCGTGGGCGGCGTCACGCGCGCGCACCCGGCGGCGCAGGTCGCGCTCAGGATCCTCGGCGTGAAGAGCGCGCAGGAGCTCGCGGAGATCGTCGCGTCGGTAGGCCTCGCGCAGAACGTGAGCGCGCTGCGCGCCCTCGTCGCGGAGGGCATCCAGAGCGGCCACATGCGGCTCCATGCCGCGAACCTCGCGCTCGCGGCCGGCGTGCCCGCGGCGCGCGTGGACGAGGTCGTGGCAGCGATGCTCGCGCAAGGCGAGCCCAGCGCGCGGCTGGCGGCTGAGATCTGGGCGCGCTTGCGCTGATCCGTCGTCGTTGTCTCCAGAAATCGAGGATTCTTTGTAAGGGCCGAGGCGCGGCCGCCGCAGCGGCCGGGCCGAGCGCCCCTCAAGCGGATCTCTGGGGCGGCCGCAGCCGTCAGTCCTCGTGACTTTGCGTAGGCGCCGGCGCGCCTGAGGCGCGCCTTGTCCCCGGCGCCCTGCGGCGCACCTCGGACGCCGCCGCAGCGGCGCTGAGCAAAGTCACCAGTCCGTCCGTCGGGCGCAAGATGAGCGCGAAGCGCGAGTCTTGCGCTATCGGACGACCTCGTGGCTGTGGTCGCTGCGGATCGCGCCGTCCGGCAGCCGGATGTCGTACTGGTGGTACGCGATGCCTTCGATGAACGCGATGCCCGGACCGACGGCGGTGTGCTCGAGCTGCCATTCGCCGTCGGGGTCGCGGCCTTCGTAGAAGCCCACGGTGAACGGGCCGCCGGGGATGCTGTCGAGCTGGTAGACCGTGCCATCGGGCGCGGTGGCCTTCTCGGAGTACGCGCCGCCCACCGGCGTGCCGACCGCGTTCCCCACGGCGAGGATGAAGCTCACGCGGTTGAAGCCGCCCTCGACCTGGACGGTGTCCGTGGGCGTCGTGGGGCTTGTCGTCGCGAAGTCCACGACCGAGGCGCCCAGGCGCCCGTGGAAGAACACGAGGTGCTCGGCGCGCGGGACGGTGACCCATCCTTCGTAGCCGTAGCCGTGCTCGAGGACCTTCCACGTGTGGCTGGGGAAGCTCGCTTCGCTCACTTCGTGGAGGGTCGCGTCGTAGACGACCTCGGCGACGACGCCCTCGGTGGGGTTGGGGCACTGGCCGACGAGGCCGGCGAGGCCGCAGTTCTGGCCGGTGAACGTGACGCGCGCGGTGGTGGGCGACTCGACCTTCACGCTTGCCGTGATGGGCGCGGGGTTCTCCCATGCCGTCTCCCAGGTCGCGCCGTCCTCGAGCGGGAACTTGAGCTCCTGGAAGGGGACGTCGTGCGCTCGGTGGGAGAGGTCCTTGTTGACGTCGCCGAAGGCGGGCGTGTGGAAGATGACGGCTTCCTTCCACCAGCCTTCGTGTGGCATGCCCATCACGTAGACGTCGTCCTCGGCGCGCGCGACGACCCGCACGAACTGCGTCGTGTTGTCGGTGATGAGGTCGTGGAGCTCGATGCGCCACCACTCGCCGGCCTTGAGGATCGGCGCCTCGGCGAGCGTCGCGGCGGCGTCGGGGGGCGCGAGGGTGCCGAGGTCCGCGTTCGGGATGTCGTTGAAGGCGGGCTCGGGCCGGTCCGCGTCGATCATGACCTCCGGCGAGGTGGTGGCCGGCGTCTCGTCGTCCTTCGTGGCGACGCAACCGGCAAGGGAGAGACCGACGACGGCGAAGAGGAGCAGAGCCCGGCGCATGCGCCGCAGACCGGCTCCCACGTCTAACTCTTTCTAGCACCGGCGCTGCCCATCGGCGCGGAACCACCCGCGAGCGCCGGCCGCACCGCTCTCCGCACTCTCATGCGAGCGTCAGGAGGGCGCGGGGGAGCTGCGCGAGCCGTTCGAGCACGGCGTCGGCGGCTGGATGCGTGGGCGCGGGCGAGGCGCGCGGGTACGGGGTCCAGACGGCGCGCAGCCCGGCCTTCTTCGCGCCCTCGACGTCGCACGTGAGGTCGTTGCCCACCATGACCGCCTCGTCGGGCGTGACGTCCAAGGCTTCGAGGGCGGCCTCGAAGATGCGCGGGTGCGGCTTCAGGTATCCGACGTCCGCGCTCACGACCAGCGCGTCGAAGTATGGGAGGAGGTCGAGGCGCGCGAGGGCATCCGTGAGCACCTGCGTGTGCGCGTAGTTCGACACGAGCGCGAGCTTGTGGCCCGCGCCCTTGAGCGTCGCAAGCGTGGGACCCGGGGCGTCGTAGGCGTGGATGAGCCCCTGCTGGTAGCGGTGATAGCGCTCGTGCGCGACGGGCCCCCATTCGATCGCTTCGCGGTGGGGCACGTCACAGAGCTCGAGCGTCCGCGCGAAGCGGGCGGGGAAGTCGAACTCGCGCAGCCCATCGCGCACGTGCGCGTGCTGCTCGGCGCGGGCGCGCTCGTAGGCGGCCATCCAGACGGGGAGCGCGATGGCGCGGCCCGTCCACGTGCCGTGCACGATCGCGAGACAGTCGTCGCGCAGCGTCTCCCAGCCGGGCTCGGGGTGGATGATCGTGCCGAAGGCATCGAGCAGCACGGCGCGGACGGGCAACGTGTCCGCGTGGAGCCGCCAGCGTTGAAAAGATTTCCGGTGGGAAGCGAGGAATATATCGGATGCCCGCCGTGCGACGCCTCGTGCCTCCGCTGCCTCCGGGAGCGAAGCCGCGCGCTCCCGAAGCGCTCGCGCGCATGAAGCGCGAGTACGGGGAGACGTACTGGTTCCTCGACTTCGGCACGCCCTTCCAGCTCCTCGTCGCCGTGATCATGAGCGCGCAGACCACGGATGCGACGGTGAACAAGGTGACGCCGGAGCTCTTCGCGAAGTTCGGGACGCCGCAGAAGCTCGCGGCGGCGCCGCGCCAGGAGATCGAGCGGATCATCTTCCGGACGGGGTTCTACCGCAACAAGGCGAAGAACATCCAGGGCGCGGCGAAGCACCTGCTGGAGCGTCACGGCGGCGAGGTGCCCTCGACGATGCAGGAGCTCCTCGAGGTGCCGGGCGTCGCGCGCAAGACCGCGAACGTCGTGATGGAGCTCGTCGCGCCCCAGAACGAGGGCATCTGCGTGGATACGCACGTCGGCCGCGTCGCGCGCCGGCTCGCCCTCACGCGCGCGGCGGATCCCGTGAAGGTCGAGCAGGACCTTGTCCGGCTCTTCCCGCGCGACGAGTGGGGCGAGCTCCCGTTCTACTTCATCATGCACGGGCGCTCCATCTGCGACGCGAAACGGCCGGATTGTCCTCGATGCTTCCTCGCGGACATCTGCCCGAAGAAAGGGGTCGTTCAGAAGCCGTAGCGCGCGCGCAGCTCCGGCTTCATGCGCGCGACCTCGAGCGTCACGAGCATCCGGACGGCGTCGTCGAAGCGCGCGCCTTCGAGCCCGGGCCGCTCCTCGCGGAGCGCGGTCGCGATGAGGAGCACGAGCGGGTTGCCCTGCGGGTAGGTTCCGGTCCGCGCGACGTCGAGGTTGATCCGCTCGGAGGTCGCCTGCACGCGCGCGCTCCAGCGCCGCGTCGGGCCGATCTCGTCCGAGCGCTCCTCGACGAGGCCCCAGCCGATGAGCTCGGTGAGAAGCGCGTCGGCCGTCTGCTCGTCCACGACGGTCGCACCCCATCGCCCGACATGAATGCTGTGCACGGACTCGCCGCGGCGGGTCCGCGGGTCAGGACTCGGCGAGGGCCTTGAAGATCGGTTGCGTGAGGTCCCGGCTCTTGCACGAGGGGCACTTCGAGGGCGCCTTCGGGTGGTCGAGGCGGAAGGTGTAGCCGCACGTGCCGCAGCTTGGCGGGACCATGAAGAGCGTCGCGGCCTGGTGCCGGAAGGAGAGGCGAAGATGCTCCAGGTCGTTGATGACCGTGGAGCGCGGAGCTTCGAGGATCTTCTCGATGTCGGCGAGCGGGAGGCCTTCCTCGCTCGAGAGAAGGAGCTCCTTCAGACGTTCCCGGCGTGTGCGTCCCAAGCGCCCTGCGTCCCCTTCGGGGGGAAGCGGGGTTTCGCGAGAAGACATGGGCACCCATGTCTGGGGCCGGTCACGCCATAAGCATTTCGAACCGTTCCAGGGACGGTTCGTCGGTTGTCCGGTCCAGCGCTGCTGCCTAGCACGTCCAGCAGCCCAGGTCCTCGGGCTGCGTGGCTTCGATCCGCACGTCCTCCCCTTCGACGATCGGGAGCGTGAGGACCGTCCCTTCGCCATGCGTCAGCGTGACGAGACCGCCGGCGCTCGCGCTCGTGATGTTGACGATCGCGTTGGGCGGCGCCGCGCTGCCAAGGACGAGCGTGATCGTGCTTCCCTTGTGGACGACGATGTCCTGGGGATAGAAGGGGACGGTGACCTGATAGCTCGTGCCGGGGAGCATGGGCTCGCTCGCCTGGAGCCCGTTGCGGTGCGCGAGGTCGAGGAACCCCTGGTCGACGACGGCGCCGTCCACGAGGAGCGCCGCCGCGAGCGTGGCGCGCGGGCCCGTCGCGCTCACGGTCGCCGTGAGGACGGGGATGCCGGTGATGCGCACGTCGCGATCCAGCGGCGCGCTCTCGAACGCGACCGTGCCTGCGAACGGGAGCTGCGCCAGCGCGCCGTTCGCGCCGTCCGCGTACATCGAGCTCCCGCTGCCAGGCTCCGGTGCGAGCGCGCCGTCGGAGCTCGGGAAGTAGGCCGTGGCGAGGGCGCGCGCGGGGGGCCATGCGTCCTCGTCGCGCCAGATGCCTTCGCTGTCCTGCACCTGCACGAGCGGCCGGGAGGTGATGCCGTTGTCGATGCCCTTGAGCTCGCTGTCGAACCACGCAAGGAGCGTGTCGTTCCAGTCGCCGCGGTGCGGGTACTCGTGGTGCCACTGGCCCAGCCACATCTTGAGCGTGACGTTCCTCTCGTGGAGCGCGTCGATCCAGTCGCGCATGTGGTCGGGCTTCACGTTCCAGTCCGAGAGGCCGTGCACGTAGAACACGCTCGCGTTCAGGGTGGCGGGCAGCATCGCGGTGTAGTTCCTCTCCGCCCAGTAGTCCGTGTAGTCCCCCGTGACGTCCGTGCGGTATTGCGAGAGCTGCACGTCGAGGCTCTCGTCGCAGAAGCGCGTCGGCGTCCTCTGGTAGGTGCCATCCTGCGGATCCTGGCTCTGCTGGAGGCTCACGAGCTGCGCGTATTGCGTGTTGAACTGCTCGCTCCCGCTGTAGGCGACGCCGCCGTAGAACGTGTAGCGGTACCAATCGCTGATCGGGCTCACCGGGACGATGGTGCGCAGGTGCGGGTTGCCCGTGGCGAGGAGGTATTGCGCGCTCGTGCCGTCGTAGCTCTTCGCCGTCGCGCCCACGTTCCCGTTCGACCACGGCTGCTCCGCGAGGAACGTGGCGACCTCGTCCGCGTCCTGCACTTCGCGCGGTCCGCCGATGCTGAAGCACCCCTCGGAGAGGCCCGTGCCGCGCACCGACACGAGCGCGATCGCGTAGCCGCGCGGCACGTAGCGCTCGATGAGATAGCTCGAGAACAGGTCGCCGCCGTCGGCCGCGGGCTTCTCGAGGTTGCTCCAGTAGGGCGAGTAGTTGATCACGACGGGGACCTTCTCGCTCGTCGCGCTCGTGTCGGGGCGGAAGACCCAGATGTCGAGGGCGACGCCGTCGTCGGCCGCGAAGTCGAGGTGCTCGGCGACAGGCGCCCCCGTGTATTGCGCGGGGGACGAGGGCGCCGTCGGCGACTCGGGCCGCTCCACGCAGCCAGCGACGAGGAGGGCGAGGACGAGCAGGGCGGCCGTGCGCACGGGCGGAACGCGGGCGGCGGCGCTATAAGCGTTCTTGCGCCAGCTTTTTCCGCCATGCCGCCCCAGCAAGGCCCATGCTCGGAACGTCGCTCTCGTCGGATCGCATGTTCTTCTGCGCGATCTGCGCGATGGTCGCCATCGCGGCGGCCGTGGGCGTCCTCAGCCTCTGGGGTTGAGGATCACGGGCCCGTCCCGCGGTCGCTGAGCGCGCGGAAGCACGCGGGCACGGGAGGCTTCGCCGGCGCCCCGCACGAGACAAGGAACACGTCCTCGTCGCCGCGGTGCACGGTGGGAAGCGTCAGCGTCCCTGAGGCGAGCGTGAGCGTCGCGCCGGACGCGTCGTCCTCGTACCAGTCGCCCGCGTCCTTTGTGGCGAGCACGAGGCGCAGCGGGCTGCCCACCGCCACCTCGTGGTCCGTGGGGTAGAGATGGAGCGTCACGTCGACGGGCTTCCCTGGCGACAGGGGGCGCGGCTCATCGAGCCCGCCCGCGAAGAGCAGGTCGAACGCCCCTTGCGACACGAGGGCGTCCCCATCGTACAGGCGCGCGATCACGCGCCCGAGCGGCCGGTCGCTCGCGACGCGCAGCCGCAGCTCGGGCGCGCCGGAGACGTGCAGCCCTTCGGGCGCGTCGAGGGGGATCGCGGCGTCGGACGCGAGCCCGAAGGACGCGGCCCCCAGCGCGAACGCGCGCGGCGTGGCGTCCGGAGGCGGCCAGGCGCTCTCGTGCCGCCAGCGCCCGAGCTGGTCCTGCACGTCGATGGCGGGCTCGGAGTCGATGCCGTTGGGGATCCCCTTGAGCTCGTGGTCGAGCCAGCGGTGGATCGTGAGATACATGTCGTCGCGCCCGGCGCCGCGCGCCGTCGGATACGCGTGGGGCCACGCGCCCAGCCAGGCCTTTTTCAGCGTCGGCACGGCGTCGAACCACGCGCCGAAGTTGTCGGGCTTGACGTTCGCGTCGAGGAACCCTTGCATGTAGAAGACGCTCGCGCGCACGTTCGTCCCATGGGCCCGGAGGTCGCGCGCGGCGAAGTATTCCGTGTACGCTCCCGTGGGCGGGTCGCCCAGGTGGTTCTCGGCGACGCACGGCGGCGAGGCGACGACGCGCTCCGTCCAGCCGGGATATCGTTCCTGGTTCGTGCCAGGGGGCGCGAGCGATCCCGATTCGTACTCGAGCTGCACGTCGCGCCAGCCGACGCCGTACCGGACGCCGTCCTGGAGGACGCCGCCGTACGCGTGCGTCAGGGGCGCCGCCGGGACGATCGTGACGAGATGCGGCGGCGCGGCGCTCGCGGCGAGGACCTGGGAGATCGCGTCGTAGCTCATGCCCACCATGCCGACCTTGCCGTCGCTCCACGGCTGCGCCGCCACCGCTTCCACCATCGCCGCGGCGCCTTCCCGCTCGACGGGGCCCATGTCGTCCCAGCAACCCGAGCTGCCGCCCGCGCCGGGCAGGTCGCCGTAGACGACGGCGTAGCCGCGCGGCACGAGGCGCGTGACGAGGAAGTCGTACGGGAGGAAGCCCAGCGGCGCGCCGCTCGTGCCCGCGCCCCAGTAGGGGGAGAGCACGAGGATGGCCGGGAACCGGGACGGCGCGCCGGGCGCGAGGGGGCCATCGGGGAGATACACGTCCGCGTGCAGCCGCTCGCCGTGCGCAAGGATCAGGTCCTCCTCGTGGAAGAGGGCGCCCTCGAAGAGGCGCGGCGCGAACCCCTCCGCATCCACCTCCGCGCCCGGCACGAGCGACGCGCAGCCGGCCACGAGCGATGCCGCGACAAGGAGGGCGGCGGCGGCGCGCACGTGGAGGGCGCCCTGCGCGGGGTCGATAAGCGTTGTCGCGCATCCGGCGGAACGGCGAGCGCGCGGGCGACCCCAAGGACTCGTGCTTGCACGACGGAAGCCGGCGAGCCCGAAGGTGCGCGTAGCCGCGAGCGGCGGCCCGAGCGTCGTCTTTCCTCCCGTCCCTCGCGGGTGCGTTCCACGCCGCGCGTCACGAACGTGTCGACTATTGCGCGAGCTTGCCGCGCTGGCGCAGCTTCTCGCGCGTGACCTCGACCAGGCCACCGGCGCGCAGGATCGACATCGCCTTGTCCGAGAGCGGCACGGCCTCGTAGGTCTCGTTGCGCGTCTTGTTGTGGATGCGGCCCGTGGTCAGGTCGACGTCGAGCACGTCGCCCTCGTGGACCTTCTTGCTGATATCAGCCACCTCGAGGATCGGAAGGCCGACGTTGATCGCGTTGCGGTAGAAGATGCGCGCGAAGCTCTCGGCGAGGACGACGGGCATCCCCGCGCCCTTCACGGCGAGCGGCGCGTGCTCGCGGGAGCTTCCGCAACCGAAGTTGCGGCCCGCGACCAAGACGTCGCCTTTGGCGACGTGCTTGGCGAAGTCCTCGCGCCCGGGCGCGCCCGCGAGGATCACCTTGCCGAGCTCCTCGGCCGTGATCATCGTGAGGTACTTCCCCGGCGTGATCTGGTCCGTGTCGATGTTGTCCCCGAAGACCCAGGCCTTGCCGGAGAAGCGCGTCTCCATGCCCGCGGCGACGCATGGCCGCCGATATAGGCCTTACCGTGGCGCGAGCATGAAGCTCCCTTCGAGGTGGAACGGCTGCTCGGCCGGGGTTGCGCCGCCGCCGGCGACGAGCGCGCCCACCTGCTGGCCTTGGAGCGCGAGCACGAGCGTCTCGCCCTCCGCGGGCGCGAAGTCGCCGCTCTCCAGCGCGAGCGGGGAGACCCCCCTGCGCGTTCGCGATCATGCGCGGCTCGTCGGACTCGACGTACGCGTAGAACGCGAGAGACTCCGACGCGGCGGACGCGGCGTCCCACGTCGCCACGAGCGAGAAGGCGGTGGGCGTGCCGTCGAGCGCGGGCTCGATCATGGCGCGCGGCTCGGCGCCCGGCGGCGCGGTCGCGCACGTCACGACGCCGCATGCGCGCGCGTAGGGGGGATGGCGCCGTCCTCGGCGTATGAGGACGCGAGCGCGGCCGCCGTGTCGGTCGCGGGCGGCGTCGGCGCGACGCCGGCTGTGTCGACGGCGGATGCGCAGCCCGAGAGGAGGGCTGCGAGGGCGAGCGCGACGGGCAGGCGCATGCCTTGCGCGCGGTCTGGCGCTCCTTGACATCTCCGTCCTTATCGATACGGTGGCGGCAAGCGCCATCCTGCCCGCCGTTCCCCCCGTGCATATGCTGCGCGACTCCGCCGAAGGCGAATACGAAGGGCGCGAGGTGCGCGGCCTCGACGGGCCGAAGCTGCCGCGCCGGTTCCGCGAGATGGTCGACGCCGACGAGGACGCCTAGAACCGGCGTCGCGCGCGAAGCGCGTGCGTGTCCACGCTGAGATGGGGATATGTCCGCAGAAGCTCCCTCCGCGGAGGCCTCCTCGAACGCGCGGGACATCGCGTCATCGCGGGGACTTGCCGTCCGCCTCGATCGCGTCGAGCACGTCCTTCGCGAACGCGGAAGCTGATCGGCTTCGTCTCGGCCATGCTGTCAGCAGCATACTGACGCTTGGCTGACGATTCAGATCGTGACCGTCCCGCCAAGCGGCGGCACCTGCAGCTTCGCGCTGTCGAGCCCGCGCTCCTTCCACCAGGCCTGGAGCACGCGCGGCGGCTCGTCCACCGTCTCGTCCGCGAGCCGGAACGCGCCCCAGTGGATGGGCAGCATTGCACGCGCGCGGGTGTCCTCGAACGCGCGCCCTGCCTCCGGCGGGTCGACGTGCACGGGCGCCATGAACCATCGGGGCGTGTACGCGCCGATGGGGATCATCGCGAGGTCGATGCGGGGGAACGCGTCGCCGATCATGCGGAACCCGTCCCAGTAGCCCGAGTCGCCCGCGAAGTACGCGACGTGTCCTTCGCTCCCTTCGACGACGAAGCCGCCCCAGAGGGTGCGGTCGCGGTCGAACGCCGTGCGCGCGCTGAAGTGCTGCGCGGGCACGAACGTCACCTTGTGCCGGCCCAGGGGCGCGGCGTCCCACCACCCCAGCTGCGTGACGCGGCGGAAGCCCCGCGCGGCGAACCACGGCCCGACGTTCGTGCCGCAGAAGACGGGCGTCTCGCGCGGGATGCGCTGCATCGTCGGCGCGTCCAGATGGTCGTAGTGGTTGTGTGATATCAGCACGGCATCGATGCGCGGCAGCGCGCTCCATGCGACGCCGGGCGGCGTGTAGCGCGGGTAGACGAGGCCGCTCACGAGGCGGTGGCTCCACACGGGATCGCACAGGAGCGTGAGCCCGTCGATCTGCAGCACGATGCTGCTGTGGCCGATCCAGGTGGCCGCGATGCCCGCCGAGGGCGCTGGGGCCAGGGCGGGGGTGGAGGGCGAGCGCGGGATGTCGACCGTCTTCGGATGCGGAGGGCGGTTCTTGCGCCACTCGCGCATGTCGCGCCACGTCGGCGTTTCCCCCATCGCGCCATGCGGCGCGGGAGGGCGCACGATGGGCAACGGGTTCACGAACCGGCCTTTCTCGATGCGAGGTTGGATCAACGGGCGCCGATGCCGCGGCTCGGGGCATGAAGGTTGTCTGGAGCTCGCGCCCGGTCTCGGCGACGCACCGATGGACGCGAAGAAGACCCTCGCGTTCGCGTGAGCGAAGGCGAAACGAAGCCGCTACGGCTTCCAGCGCGTCACTTCGTACGACTTGCACCGGCGGCAGGATCCCATCTTGCCCGCGGCCTTGCGGTGGACGAACGTGTAGCCGCACGACTTGCACATGAGCACGTCGCCGGGCTGGTACGTCTCGATGACGCCGCTGCGGACGTTGCGCAGGATCTCGCCGGCGCGCTCCAGCTCCTTGAGGAGCGATTCGATCATGGGCGCGTTCGGGCCGGCCTTCTCGCGCAGGAGGAGGATCTCACCGTAGGAGCGGGCGGCGGCGATGCCGTTCGTCGCGTCGTGGAGCGCGCTCTCGAGCACCTGCATCTGCGGCGTCGGGGTCGGAGGCACGGGCGGTACGCCGCTCGCGCGGGGGAGGGGCGAGGAGCTCATGCGACGCTTCCGGGGGACATCGCGACCTGGATCGCTTCCACGATCTCGGTCGGCTTGAAGGGCTTTTCCAGGACGCCGGCGGCGCCCACGCGCTGCTGGATCTCGTCCAGGTCCATGCTGGCCGAGAAGAGGAGGATCGGGAGGCGGGCGAGGGCCGGCTCCGAGCGGATCATGCCGACGAGCTTGTCCAGGTCGAGCCCGGGCATGCGGACGTCCTGAAGGAGGAGGTCGGGCTTCTCCTTGCGGAGGGTGGCGAGGACCTGCGCCTGGTCGGCGCACGTCACCACGTCGAAGCCCATGTCCACGAGGAGGAGCTGGGTGCTTCGCAGGATGCTGGGCTCATCGTCAACGACGAGGATCTTGGTCACAATGGCTCCTCCGGGAGACGGATGCATCGACGAAGGTGAAGGTGGACATGGTTCTTTCGCCTCGCCAGCCTCCCCCTGGCGAGGAGAGAGCCGGCCTGAGGGCCGGCGACAGGGGCAAGCGGGCTAGGGCGTCGGCCAGCGCCACCCGATGCTCTCTCGGGATGGGGGTCGGGGGAGGGATGGGCGAAGGATGCCGTAGCGGTGCGTCCTTCGCCGACCCCGTCCCCCAACCCCATCCCGAAGGCCGCAGGAATGCGGGGAGAACTCACCAGTGGTACGGGTCGTCGAGAGGGGGCAGCGACATGACGATCGTCTGCACGCGCGTCATCTCTTCGAGGCTGGCGTTGATCCCTTCTCGCCCCATGCCCGAGCGCTTGTTGCCGCCGAACGGGAAGTGGCCCACGCCGTGCGCGGGGTAGCCGTTGATGGTCACGGCGCCATCCTCGAGTCGCTTCGCGACGCCCCACGCGCGGTTCACGTCGTTCGTGAAGACGGCGCTGTCGAGGCCGTACTCGCTGCGGTTCGCGATCTCCAGCATCTCCTCGACGCCGCCTTCGACACGGATGATCGGAAGGATCGGAGCGAACTGCTCCTCCCATGCGACGCGCATGTCGAGCGTCACGCCGTCGAGGACGGTGGGCTCGAGGTAGTTGTCGCGCGCCCCGCCGCCCGTGAGGAGCTTCGCGCCCTTCGTGCGCGCGTCGTCGATGAGGCCGAGCGCGAACTTCACCGCGGCGGGCTTGATGAGCGGGCCGATCGCGGTCTTCTCGTCGCGCGTGTCGCCCATCGGGTACTTCGCGACCTCCTTGAGGAGCTTCTCGACGAACGCGTCGGCGACCTTCGCGTCCACGAGCACGCGCGCGACCGCGTCGCAGCGCTGCCCCTGGAAGCGCAGCCCGCCGCGCGCCACCTCGCGCGCCGCGAGGTCCAGGTTCGCGTCGTCGAGGACGAGGGCGGCGCCCTTGCCGCCAAGCTCGAGCGCGAGGTGCTTCATCCCGGCCTTCTGCGCGATGCGCTCGCCGATCGCGGTGGAGCCCGTGAACGAGATCATGTCGACCTTCGTGCTCTCGGCGATCGTGTCGCCGATCTCGCGTCCCCGGCCCGTGACGATGTTGAGCGCGCCCGCAGGGAGCCCGGCCTCCTCCATCGCCTTCGCGAAGAAGAGCATCGAGAGGGGTGTTTCCGTGGAGGGCTTCACGACCACCGTGTTGCCTGCGACCAGGGCAGGGACGACCTTCGCGGCGGCGATGAAGAGCGGATAGTTGAACGGGGTGATCGCCGCGACGACGCCGCGCGGCTGGCGGCGCACGATCGCGAACTTCGCCTTCGTGTCCTCGACCCAGTCGCCGGGGATGAACTCGCCGTGCATCGTGCGCGCCTCCTGCGACGTGAGCGCGAGGCGCTCGATCGTGGCCTTCACCTCGCCCTTGGCGACGTTGATCGGCTTGCCGCTCTCGGCGACGACGAGGTCGACGAGGAGCGAGCGGTTCGCCTCGAGGATGTGCTTCGCGCGCTCCATGATCTCGATGCGCGCGATCGCGGGGATGTCGCGGATCTTGCGGCGCGCGCCGTGCGCGGCGTCGATCGCCTTCAGCACGTCCGCCTTCGTGAGCGAGGGGACCTGGCCGACGAGCGCGCCGGTCGCGGGGTCCGTGACGTCGATCCACTGGCCGTCCGAGGATTCGACCCACTGGCCGTCGATGAAGGCGCGGTACTTGCGGACGCCATCCGACGTCGGAGGCTCCAACTTGAGTTGCATGGCCATGACAGGACCGCTGGGGCTTGTCAATCCATATGAAGCTACGACGCGCGTCACTTGGCGCGAGTTTGGACGGACCCCTGCTTGCTTCGCTGGACGAGTTCGAGTTCGGGTCCACGTTCGAGTCAAGTCCGAGTCTCTTGATCTCGAACGCGGACTCGAGCTTCGTATATGGAGAACCTTTATCACAGAGGCCTCGGCTGCGCGCGCCGTTCCGAGGGAGCTTTCCCCATGGCACACCCTGCCGCGCCCGCGACACATCCTGACATGGCCCATGGTGCCGCCCACAGCGAGCACGCTGCCGAGCAGCACCACAACTCGTTCATGCCGCTCTGGCTCACGATCGGCACGACGCTCTTCCTGCTGGGCGCGCTCTACCACCCGCTCGCCGTCGTCGGCTTCCTCGTCATGGCCGGCTCCGTGATCGGCTGGATCCGCGAGGACGTGCACGAGCTGCGCGGCAAGCCCTTCCAGATCCACGGCTCGGACTACCTCTACGGCACGATCGTGCTCATCCTCTCCGAGGTCGTGATCTTCGGCATCCTGTTCACCTTCTACTTCTGGAGCCGCGCCCACACGCACGACTTCGTCCCCGAGCAGATCCGCGACATGTCGATGACGCCGATCGTCATCAACACGGTGGTCCTCATCAGCTCCGGCGTCACGGTCGAGCTCGCCAAGTGGCGCATGAAGCGCGACGATCTCACGGGCTTCCGCATCTGGATGGGCGCGACGGTGCTCCTGGGCCTCGGCTTCCTCGCCGGCCAGATCAACGAGTATGTGCACCTCGTCCACGAGGGGCTCAACCCCACGGCGAGCGTGTACGGCACCTCGTTCTTCGCCCTCACGGGCGTCCACGGCATCCACGTCGCGGCCGGCGTCATCGTCCTCGGCCTTCTTCTCGCGCTCTCCTTCACGGGCTTCGTCCGCAAGGAGCGCCTCTCGGGCATGGAAGGCGCGTTCCTCTATTGGCACTTCGTCGACGCGATCTGGATCCTCGTCTTCAGCTTCGTCTACCTGCGGGTGATCTAAGATGACCCCCATCGCTCGCGCGGAAGGCTGCGGCCGCCGATACGGGGCCATCTGCTTCGTCGGAACGCGCTTCGCGCTCTCCCCTCGACGTAGCTCTGCTACGCCGTCGGGTCGTCCTCCTCGCATCTGGCCCCGTCTCGGCGGCCTCGCTGCTTCCGCGCGCCCGATGGGGGTCATCTGATGGCCGTCAGCTCCACGAGCGCGGGCATCTTCCACCAGCTCTACTACCTCTACATGGCGATCGCGCTCGTCGTGGGCGCCCTCGTCCTCGGCTGGCTCGCGTACAGCCTGATCAAGTTCCGCGCGCGTCCCGGCGTCGAGCGTCCGCGCGACGCGCCCAGGGCGGGCGTGCTCCCCGCGGAGCGCGGCCACCCCCTCTGGAGCTACGTCATGGCGCTCGTCATCGCCGGCATCATGTTCGGCCTCGCGTTCGGCACGATCAGCGCCGTCCACACGCTCGAAGAGCCGCCCCACGAGGGCGAGCGCGTCATGGCGAACGTCACGGGCTTCCAGTTCGGCTGGCGCTTCACGCAGTACGGCGAGGGCGGCGTGCCCATCGCCAAGGTCACGGACTGGACCATCCCCGTCGACACGCCCATCGTCGCCGACGTCCAGAGCAAGGACGTCTGGCACAACTTCGCGATCCCCGACTTCCGCATCCGCATCGACGTCATCCCCGGCCAGGTCAACCACATCTGGTGGGAGGCCCACGAGACGGGCGAGGTCCTCCCCGTGTGCGTGC
The DNA here is from genome assembly GCA_035526585.1 of Thermoplasmatota archaeon. GTDB lineage: Archaea > Thermoplasmatota > SW-10-69-26 > JACQPN01 > JAJPHT01 > JAJPHT01. The sequence continues at coordinate 14,886 of DATLCC010000040.1, forward strand.
AGATCTGCGGCGTCGGCCACGCCCTGATGCACACCAACATGCACGTCGTCACGAAGGACGAGTGGAAGGCGTACGTCGCGGACGAGTCCGCCAAGGAATACGCGAAGCTCGAGAAGGCCGGACAGGTCGTGAACGTCACGTACGACGGCGCGACGTTCGCGACCGAGACGAAGACGCTCGCCGAGGGCAAGCCCTTCGCCTATCGCCTCACGAACGCGGGCGCCGAGGCCACGAGCTTCGTCGTCGACGGCAGCGCGGGCACGACGGCGCACGACCACCCCGGCCTCGTCACGATCGCGCCGGGCGCGGCGGCATACCTGTTCGCTTCGCACGCGGACGCGCAGCTCCAGGCGGTGATCGAATGAGCGAGTACAACGGCATGAAGAAGTGGCTCAGCACGACGAACCACAAGGAGGTCGGCATCCTCTACCTGTGGACCTCGATCATCTTCTTCGTCATCGGCGGCCTGTTCGCGCTCGTCATGCGCACGCAGCTCGCGCAGCCCGACCAGGCGATCTTTGGCGATCGGACGGCGGAGATCTACAACCAGCTCGTCACGATGCACGGCATCGTGATGATCATCTTCTTCCTCTCGCCCTTCGCCTTCGCGTTCGGCAACTACATCGTGCCCATCCAGATCGGCGCGGCGGATCTGATCTTCCCCCGGCTCAACGCGCTTAGCTACTGGATGTACCTCGCGGGCGGCCTCGTCTCGCTCTCGGGCTTCGCCGTGGGCGGCGCGGCGGCCGGGGGCTGGACGCTCTACGCGCCGCTCTCGCTCCAGCAGGGCCTCGGCGTCGACATGGTCGCGATCGGCATCGCCCTCTTCGTCATCGGCGTCACCGTCTCCACGATCAACTTCATGGTGACGTACCTCCGCCTGCGCGCGCCGGGCATGACGCTCTACCAGATGCCGATGTTCAGCTGGGCCGTCTTCTTCACCGTCGTCATCATGCTCTTCGCCTTCCCGGCGCTGGGCGCGGCGGGCCTGATGCTCATCGCAGATCGCAACCTCGCGTTCCACTTCTTCGACATCTCGAACGGCGGCGCGATCCTCTGGGCGCACCTCTTCTGGTTCTTCGGACACCCCGAGGTGTACATCCTGCTCCTGCCCGGCCTTGGCGCCGTGCTCGAGGTCATTCCGACCTTCGCGGAGCGCCCGCTCTGGGGCAAGAAGGCCGTCGTCTGGTCGCTCGCCATCGCGACGTTCCTCTCCTTCATCGTGTACATCCACCATATGTTCACGACGGGCGTGGATCCGGGCCTGCGCAAGGCCATGACCATCACGACGGAGATGATCTCGATCCCCTTCGGCATCATCTACCTCTCGCTCATCGCGACGCTCTGGCGCGGCCGCATCCGCTTCGAGGTGCCGATGCTCTTCGCGATCGGGTTCATCGTCCTCTTCCTCGTGGGCGGGCTCACCGGCGTCTTCCTGTCGTCCGTCGCGATCGACTACGGCATGCAGGGGTCCTACTGGGTGGTCGCGCACTTCCACTACGCGGTCCTCGGCGGCGGCGTGTGGGGCGTGCTCGCTGCGCTCTACTTCTGGTTCCCCAAGCTCACGGGCAAGATGTTCAACGAGCGCATGGGACGCGTCCACTTCTGGATGGGCTTCGTCGGGTTCAACCTGCTCTTCATGAGCATGTTCTTCTACGGCAAGATGCCGCGACGCATCTACACGTACGCGGCCGGAAGCGACTACGCGACAGGGCTCCCGCTCGGGCTCCTCAACACGATCGCCACCGTGGGCGCATTCATGTTCGCGGCCGGCATCGGCCTCATGATCGTGAACTTCCTGTGGAGCTGGAAGCACGGCTCGTACGCCGGCCACGACCCGTGGGGCGGCGACAGCCTCGAATGGACGATCAGCAGCCCGCCCCCGCAGCACAACTTCACGCGCACCCCCGTGCTCGCGGAGCCGCCCATCGATGCGGAGAAGCACACGGGTGCCGCTGCGGGCGCTGTGTCCATGGTCACCGAGACGAAACTATGAGCCCGGGGCCGGGCCCCGTCAAGCTCCTGTATGGGGCCGGCGGCCTCAGCATCGCGGCGAGCATCGTGCACGGCGGGCTCACGAGCGCGCACTTCTCCGAATGGTGGCTCGAAGGCGTCTTCTTCACGCTCGCCGCGATGGCGCAGGGCATCTACGGATTCGTCATCCTCTCGAGCCACGCCATCAACGGCGCGCCCATCGACGCACGCTGGCCGCCCGCGACGCTGCGCGCGTTCTACGTCGCGGGCATCGTGGGGAACGCGGCGCTCGTGCTCACCTACGTCGCGAGCCGGACGGTGGGCTTCCTGGGCGTCTTCGAGGCGTGGGACGCGCTTGGCATCATGACGAAGCTCCTCGAGTGCGCCCTCATCGCGGTGCTTGCGGCTCTCCTATGGAGGCCGCCCGCGCCGAGCGCGCCGCTGACGCCTGCATCGTGACGAGGATCGCGTAGTACGCGAGCCCGAGCGCGCAACCGATCTGGTAGACCGTGAAGCCCGCATAGGGACGCGGCGCGACGCGGATGGACTCGGTCGCGAAGCGGAACGCGAAGTAGCTCACCATGAAGGCGACGAACGTCTCTCCCGGCTTCGTGACGCGCCGAAGGCGCGTCGCGAAGGCGAGGAAGCCGAGCGCGAAGGCGATCTCGTAGAGCTGCGTCGGGTGCCTCGCGCCATCCCCAAAGTCGACGCCCCACGGCAGGCTCGTGTGGATCCCGTATGCGTCGTCGGTGAGCCCGGAGAGGAAGCATCCGACGCGCCCGATCGCGAGCCCGACGCAGAGGGGCACGACGAACGCGTCACCGGTCCGGCGCGTGATCCCGCCGAGCTTCTTCGCGATCTCGACGCCCGCGAGCGCGCCAAGCATCGCGCCCACGATGCTCTTGCCGCTCATCCAGAACATCGGGTCCGCGAGGACGGAGAACGGGCGCGGCTCCTCGAAGAAGACGATGAGCTTCGCGCCGATCGCGGCCCCCAGGAGGCAACCGGCCGCGAGCGTCCACGTCTCGTCGCTCGTGAACCGATCAAGCGCGCGGCGCTGCATCCACCAGAAGAGCTGCGAGCCTACGAGGAGGCTCAGGACGTCGAAGATGCGGTGCGGGTGGATCCCCCACAGGAGGACGGGGAACTCCATCGTCACACCGAGTAGGAGAGGAAGCACGTGGCGGTGAGCACGAGGAGCACCGCGCCGATCGCCGCGAAGGAGGCCGTGACGAACCGCCGCGAGGCGCCCGGCGGCCCGCGCGACTTCGCGACGGCGGCGCCGATCCCCATCCACACGAGGATCGCGGGGACGCCGATGACCATGCCCGCGATGTACGCGAGCCCCTGGTAGCCATCGCCGCTCTGGTGGATCGCCTGGTCGATCACGCCATAGAGGCCGGCGATCAATGCGAGCGCGGTGGGCACGACGAACGCGACCACGGCCCACGGATCGCGCGAGGCGGGAAGCGGCGCTTCGTCCACGCTCGACGAAGGGACCCACGACGCAAGAGGCTGCCGGATCCATGCACACGCGCGCCGCTGTGCGCTCGATGGGATCGCTCGCCTTGCGCCCGATCCTTTGTCCGGGCTGGATCGTCTTCCTGACCCTGGGGCTCGGGGAGACGCGACCCTCGACCCCGGTCGTGGTCGCGTCGTTGGGCGTGTCTGCCGTGGCAAGCGCCGGGCTCCTCCTCGTGCCGCGTCCGGCATGATCACAGGAGCGCGAGCGCGCCCACGCACGCGACCGCGAACGCCGCCTGAAGCCCCCACACGCCGCGCGCGACGCGCCCGCCGTGGTCCTGCGCGACGTCGCGGTAGGGCGCCGCGAACAGCAGCGCGAGCGCGCCCACCGCGAGCGCGCCCACGAGCGCGGGCGCGACCTGGGCCACGCCGGCGTGGCCTGCAGGCCACGCCTTGTCGGCGGCGCGGATCCAGGCGCCGCCCATCCCGACGGCGGCGCCGATGCCGAGCGCCGGCGCGGCGAAGGCCATCGTGTACGGCGCGGCGTCGCGCAGCGGGCTCGCGCCGCGCCGCAGCAGCAGGTCGTCGAGACGCGCGCGCGGGCGCTCCCCCTCGGGCACGAGGCGCGCGACGAGCGCGGCCGCGAGCCCGAGCGCGAGGACGGCGAGCGCGCCCTGCCAGCCGCGAAGGAGCGCGGCCGCGACGAGAAGCAGCGGGTTCACCGCGTACGCGGCCACGAGGAATGGCGCGCGCAGCTTCGGCGGCGCGCGGCGCGCGTACGCGAGCGCGGTGCAGCCGCACGCGGGCATGAGGGCACCGATGCCGATGGCCGCGGCCAGGGAGCGCGGCGGCGCGAGCTTCGACAGGCGCGCGTGCGCGAAGAGGGCGGCGGCGGCGTACGCGTACACGGCCGCGAGCGCGAGGAGCGCGCCGGCGAGCGCCTCGACGATCAGGAGGGGATCACCATCTTCGTCCGGTGCAGCGTGTTGTACGAGCAGAAGGGCATGATGCGGCCGTCCGGAAGCACGTGGTGCACGCAGCACTTCTTCGCGCTTCTCACGTCGAAGTTCCACGCGTCCATGAACGCGATGATCACGATGCGGAAGACGTTCTCGTAGCCCACGTGCGCGTCCTTCTTCATGAGAGGCAGGCAGCAGCGGATGTTCTTCAACGTCTTCAACGACTGCATCGCCGCGCTCGCGCTCCAGAGCTCCTTGAGCGCGCCGCGCACCTCGGGCTCGGTCTCGAACGCGATGGTGTTGCCCGCGACGCCGAGGAGCTTCTTCACGTCCAGGATGCGCGGAAGCGGGAGGAGCTCCTCGCCGTTGCGCAGCGCATAGGACATGCTGATGCACTCGGGGTGGCAGGGGAGAGGCACGAAGTCCGAGGGCTCGAAAAGCCCGGGCGCCTGCGTCGATGCGGCCGCGATCACGTCGGGGACGGTGATGCGATCGCGCGGATCGAAGTCGGTCCAGCGGCCCGCGTGCGTCTGCGGCTGGAAGGTGACGCCGCGCACGTTGCGGAACTTCAACGCATGCCTGAGGATGTCGCCGACCTCGTCCTCGTTCACGCCGCGCTCCAGCACCGCGACGAGCGTCGTCGCGACGTTGTGCTTCTCCAGATTGCGGAGCGCCTTGTCCCGGACCTCCGTCATGTCCTGCCCGCGAAGGGTCTCGTAGGTCGAGCGCCGGAGACCGTCGAACTGCAGGTAGACCTCGAAGTCCTCGTACTTTGCGAGGCGCGCGGCGAACGCCTCGTCCTGCGCGATGCGGATGCCGTTCGTGTTGACCATCATGTGCCGGATCTTCTTGCGTTGCGCGAGGTCGAGGATATCAAAAAGACGCGGGTGGAGCGTGGGCTCGCCGCCGGAGAACTGGACCACGTCCGCGATGACCTCGCTCGCCACGAGCGTGTCGAGCATCTTCTCGACCGTCTCGAAGGGCAGCATCACGCCGGTGTCGCTGTTGGCGAAGCACGTCGGGCAGCGCATGTTGCACGCGTCCGTGAGGTCGATGAGCCCGAGGCACGTGTGCTGCTCATGGTCGGGGCAGAGCCCGCAGTCCTGCGGGCAGCCAAGCTTCGTCTCCGTCTGGAAGTGCTGCGGCAGC
>DATLCC010000041.1:0-15442 GCA_035526585.1 Thermoplasmatota archaeon
CTCTACGCGAGCGGCGGCAACACGCAGGTCATCGCCTACTCGCACGGACGATATCGCGTCTTCGGCGAGACCTCCGACATCGGCGTCGGCAACATGCTCGACAAATTCGCCCGCGAAGAAGGCCATCCGTTCCCCGGGGGCCCCGAGATCGAGAAGCTCGCGCGCAACGGCACGAAGCTCCTCGACATGCCCTACTCGGTGAAAGGCATGGACATGGCCTTCAGCGGCCTCATGACCGCGGCGCGCGCGTGGCGCGCGAAGGGCGGGTCGATGGAGGACGTGAGCTTCTCCCTGCAGGAGACGGCGTTCGCGATGCTCGTCGAGGTGACGGAGCGCGCGCTCGCGCACAGCGAGAAGAACGAGGTCGTCCTCGGCGGCGGCGTCGCGTGCAACGAGCGCCTGTGGGAGATGACGCGCCTCATGTGCGCAGGGCGCGACGCACGAGCGTTCCGCCCGGAGAAACGCCTCCTTGTCGACAACGGCGCGATGATCGCGCACCTTGGCCTCGTGATGCACGCCGCCGGCGTGCGCCAGACGCCCGCAGAAGGAGCGGTCTCGCAGACGCAGCGCACCGACGATATCGCCGTCACCTGGCGCCCGCACGAGCGCCGCGCCTCGTGGGCCGGCGCGATCGAGGGTCGTTACCGCGGCGCCGAAGCCGAGGTCGAGCCGACGACCCTCCTTGGCCGCCCGGCCGTGCGCAAGCGGCGCCTCGTGAAAAGCTATCGTCACCCGGAGCTCGACGCCAAGCTGCGCCGCTCACGCACCCGCGCCGAGGCGCGCCTCCTCGCGCAGGCGCGCGCGGCCGGCGTGCGCACGCCGCTCGTCTACGAGGTGGACGGCGACGCGCTCGTGCTGGAGCGCCTCGCTGGGCGCCAGCTGAAGGAGGCGCTCACCGGGCGCGCGCTCGCAGAGCTCGGCGCCGCCGCGGCGCGCCTCCACGCGCGCGGGCTCACGCACGGCGACCTCACGACGTCGAACGCGATCGCGACGACCGAGGGTATCGCGCTCGTGGACTTCGGCCTCGCGGCATTGAACGCCGAGGACGAGGACAAGGCCGCGGACCTCCACGTGCTGATGGAGGCGTTGGAGGCGACGCACCCGGAGACGCCGGAGGCGTTCGCGCGCGTGCTCGACGGCTATCGCGGCGCCGGCGGGTCGGCGGCGGTGGAGAAGACGTTGGACGAGATCGTCCGGCGCGGGCGCTACCGAGGCACCTGAGCGGGCGAGGGGGGCGCGCCCGCGACGCAGGGAAGCTCCGTGGCGCCGAACGTGTTCACGATCATCGTGCAGCCGCGCTCGTCGTCGACCCAGTAGACGAAGCGCGGCGAGCGGAACGCCGTGATGCCGACGCCACGCTCGTCGTCGAACCAGGAGGCGACGGTGCGGCCCTCAGGATCCTGCGCAGCGACGTCGGTGGATCGCGCGCCCTCGCAGTCGCGCTGCTCGACGTCGAGCCACACGTGCTCCTCGTCCGCCGGATGGAGCGTCGTTGTCTCCGGTTCGCAGGCGTCGTTCCCGCCCGCGGCGGCAAGAGGCGCGGCGAGCACGAGGAGCCACGCGACGAAGGCACGCATCCAACACTGGACGCGCTAGCCTCACATGACGATTCGCGTCCAAGATACGCTCTCCAGACGTCGCTTATCCTCCGGCGCGCGCTACCTCGTCCGCTGGGAGTCGTCAGCCTGGGAGAGCTACGTTTGAGGATCGTCCTTTCGCTCATGGTCGCTGCCGTCGCGTTCGCCGCCGTCGTGCCGACCTTCACCGCCGCCAACCACTCGCCGACCGTTTTGTGCCTCGTGCCCGGGGGGATCCTCTGCCCCGACCTCACGGTGGACGGCGCGAGGTTCGACGCCTTCAAGCAGACGCGCTCGTTCACGTCGAGCTCCTGCTCCGTCCAGGAAGGGACGACGCAGACGGGCCTTCGCACGCTCCTGCGCTTCACGTTCACGACGCCCAACGTCGGCCTCACCGACCTCGTCGTCGGCCGCCCGGGCGATCACCCCGAGTCGTTCGAGTGGGGCGCCTGCCATGGCCACTGGCACTTCAAGAACTACGCGGACTACCGCCTCTGGACGCCCGACCAGTTCGCGGCGTGGAACGCGCTGCGTGTCGCGAACCCGAGCACGCAGGCGCACGAGATCCTCGCCGCGCATCCGGAGCTCGCGCCCGCGAAGGGCGACAAGCGCGGCTTCTGTGTGATCGACATCGTGAACTACGGCGGCATCGTTCCGCACTACCTGACCTGCGACGTGCAGGGCATCGCGAAGGGCTGGGCGGACGAGTACCACTGGGCGCTCGATGGCCAGTGGGTCGACGTCACGGGCCTCCCCTCCGGCGAGTACGTGCTGGAGGCCGAGGTCAACGCCGAGCACGTGTACGAGGAGTCGAGCTACGAGAACAATCGCGCCTGGGAGACCGTCCACATCTGAGCCGAAGGCTCATCCGCGTGCCCGTTGCTCGACGCGCGTGCGGATCACCTTCGTCACGGGCAACAAGGGCAAGCTGCACGAGGCGCAGACCGCGCTCGCACCGTCGGGGCACGAGGTCGTCGGGAGCGATCTCCATCCCGTCGAGATCCAGGGCGAGACGCTGGAGGAGATCTCGCGCGCGAAATGCGATGTGCTCGTGGGCAAGCTCGCGCCGCCCTTTTTCGTGGACGACGGCGGGCTCTTCGTCCACGCCCTTCGGGATTTCCCCGGCGTCTTCTCCGCGCACGCGCTGAAGACGATCGGCGTGCAGGGGATCCTGAAGCTCATGGAAGGGGTCGCGGATCGGGGCGCGCATTTCGCGTGCGTCGTGAGCTATCACGATGGACGCGCGCTCCGCAGCTTCTCGGGCCGCTGCGAGGGAGCGCTCGCCACCGCGCCGCGCTCGAGCGGGCACGGCTTCGGGTTCGACCCCATCTTCGTGCCGGAAGGGCATGGCGAGACCTTCGGCGAGCTCGATGCCGCGGTCAAGAACGCGATCTCGCACCGCGGGAAGGCGCTGGCGCAGCTCGTCGCACACCTGAGGCGGGGCTGAGAAGGGATCTCGGGAAGTCCCGGTCGACCGGCGCGTTCCCGCGACAAGGAGCGGTCCGGTCGGCGCAACGCTTTTCCCCGGTGCGGCCAGGTGCGCCCAGGTGCGACGCCTGAAGACGCCCGACTGGGGCTACGTGGGCTGGCACTACCGCGCGATCCACCGCGTCGCCCAGCCGCTCCACAATCCCCTGGTCGTCCGCGCGAACGGCGTCGACAACATCCCACGCGAGGGCGGCTTTCTCCTCGCCGGCAACCATACGTCGTGGTGGGACCCCATCGTGCTCCAGACCACGACCCCGCGTCCGGTGAACTGGCTCGCGAAGAAGGAGATGATGAACAACCGGTTCAACAAGTGGTTCTTCTTCGACAAGGGCGGATGCATCCCCGTCGATCGCAACGCGCAGAACCCCGAGGCGTTCCACGCCGCGACGCAGGCTCTCCGCGATGGCCGCATCATCGGCATCTTCCCCGAGGGGACGCGCCACGTCGGCACGCTCGGCCCCGCGAAGACGGGCGTCGCGCGCCTTGCGATGGAGAGCGGCGCGCCGGTCGTCCCCGTCGGGATCCTGAGCGACCGCTTCTGGGGCAAGGGGAAGAAGCTTCCCGACCTGCGCCACAAGGTGTGGCTCAACGTCGGGAAGCCCATGCATCTCTCGGGCGACGCGCGCGCCGAGACGGACCGCGTCATGGGCGCGATCGGCGCGCTCCTCGACGAGGCGCGGCGCGCGCGCGACGCCAAAGCGCGGTGGGCGCGGCCTTAGGTCCATGGGGCCGGACGACCGGACGGTGCGGAACGACCGACGCGTCGGAAGGATCTCGGCGCGTCGGCACCCCCTCGGCGCTTCGGGCCCTCGTCGCGAGGAGCGCCGGCACAACGCTTTTCCACGCATCGAGCGCGTGCCGTCGAGTGAAGCTTGCCCAAGCGCGCCGCCTCGCCATCGGCGCGCAGGGGTACGCGCGGCGCTTCCGGCGCGCCGATGCCGCGGACGTGCGCGCGGCGCTGCGGCGCCTCTCGTGCGTGCAGCTCGACAGCATCAGCACGGTCGAGCGCAGCCATCGCATCGTGCTCTCCTCGCGGGTCGGTGCCTACAAGGACGCCGTCACGTCCGACATGCTGCGTACGGGGAAGGCGTTCGAGTACTGGGCGCACGAGGCGTGCCTGATCCCGATCGAGGACTATCCGCTGTACAAGTCGCGCATGGCGGATCGCCAGCATCACCACTGGTGGGGAGACGTCATCGGCCGCGATCGCGCGCTCGCGAAGGCGGTCCTCAAGCGCATCGAGCGCGAGGGACCCGTGAAGGCGAGCGATTTCGAAGGCCGCAGCGGCGGGATGTGGGATCTCAAGCCCGAGAAGAAGATGCTCGAAGCGCTCTGGACGGCGGGGAAGCTCGCCGTCTCGGGGCGCGAGGGGTTCCAGCGCGTCTACGATCTGCCCGAGCGCGTCATCCCCTCGAAGCTCCTCGACGCGCCCGCGCCCTCTGAGACCGAGACGCTGCGCGCGCTGTGCCTGCGAGCCGTGAAGGCGCGCGGCGTGCTCACGGCCGCCGGGGTGGCGGAGCACTTCCGCATCGACGGGCGCACAAGGACCGTGCAGCCGCACCTGGACGCGCTCGCGAGGGCGGGCGATGTCGCGCGCGCGGAGCCCGAGGACGAGGGGAAGCCGATGTACGTCGACCCCGACGCGAAGGAGGGCACGGCGAGCGCGCTGCTTTCCCCCTTCGACAACCTCGTCTGGGATCGCGCATTCCTGCGGCGCGCGTTCGGCTTCGACCACGTGATGGAGATCTACAAGCGGCCGCACGAGCGCGTATACGGCTATTACGTGCTGCCGTTCCTGCATGGCGACAAGCTCATCGCGCGCGTCGACGTGAAGAGCGAGCGCGCGTCGGGCACGCTCGTCGCGCGCGCTGTGCATCGCGTGGAGGGAGCGCCCTGGTCGTCGGGGGCGGACGACCAGCTCACGAAGTCGCTCGAACGACTGGCGAGGACAGCTGGCCTCGAACGCGTCCGCCTTGCGCCGGCCAAGCCTTAATCAGGCTCGGTGGATTGGCCCGCGTCATGGCCGATCTTGTCGCGCTCGTCACGGACCCGCAGATCTGGCTCGCCTTCGCGACGCTCACCGCCCTCGAGATCGTGCTTGGCATCGACAACATCGTCTTCATCTCGATCCTTGCGAACAAGCTGCCGGCCGATCAGCGCCAGAAGGCGCGGCAGGTCGGCCTGGGCCTCGCGCTCTTCACGCGGATCGCGCTCCTTGCGTCGCTCGCATGGATCATCGGTCTCACCGCGCCTCTCTTCACCGTCATGGGCTTCGCGATCTCCGGCCGCGACCTCGTGCTCATCCTGGGCGGCCTCTTCCTCATCGCGAAGAGCACGCACGAGGTCCACGGCAGCCTCGAAGGGGAAGAGGGCACGGGCTCGACGAAGGTCAGGCCCCGGTTCTGGTCGGTCATCGCCATGATCCTCGTGCTGGACATCGTCTTCTCGCTGGACAGCGTGATCACCGCCGTCGGCATGGTCGACGTGCTCCCCGTCATGATCGCGGCGGTCGTCGCGGCCGTGGGCGTCATGATGTTCGCGTCGGGCCCCATCAGCACCTTCGTCTCCAAGCACCCGACGGTGAAGATGCTGGCGTTGAGCTTCCTGATCCTCATCGGGTTCATGCTGCTCGCGGACGGTTTCGGCTACCACGTCCCGAAAGGCTACATCTACTTCGCCATGGCCTTCGCGCTGGGCGTCGAGATGCTGAACCTCCGGCTTCGCAAGAAGGCGCCCGAGCCCGTCGAACTGCACAAGGCGTACGCCGGCAATGAGAAACCGAAGTGAGCCGAAGGAAAGGAAGGCGCTCTAGAATCTTTTGGACTCTTCATCGGGCGTGCCCGTCAGTGACCCTCTTCCTGTCATCGCGCCGCGTGGCGGAGGAAGGCTTCGCCCTTTGAAGATGATGGCGCTCCGCGCAAAAAGTCCTCTTCACCGGCCGCATGGCCTCTGAAAGGGAACTCCCGATCATCACGCCGCTTCGCGGAGTGGGGGCTTCGCGCATAATCTATGGCGAAGGCTCAAGACGTGGAGCCGAGTAGGCGCAGCCATGCCACTGCCCACCGCGCCCGCCGGGCGCCCGCACGGGATCGGGGGCGGAAGCCTTCCGGTGCAGACGCCGCAGCAGGCATCGGCCCAGAACCTGCAGCAGGACCGGATGGCGCAGCAGTTCCGCCTGCGCATGGCGATCTCCGAGAACCTGCGCCGCATCAAGCACACGGTCATCGTGATGAGCGGCAAGGGCGGCGTCGGGAAGTCGACCGTGGCCGTGAACGTCGCGGCGTCCTTCGCGGCGAAGGGATGGAAGGTCGGGCTCCTGGATCTCGACCTCACGAACCCGAACGTGCCCCTCATGCTCGGGCTCGACCTCGCGAAGCCGGGCGGCCACTCGGAAGATATCAAGCCTGTCGAGGTGAAGGCGCCCGCGGGCGACGGGCTCCTCAAGGTGATGAGCACCGAGTTCTTCCTCACGACGAAGAACGACGCGATCGTCTGGCGCGGCCCGATCAAGATGAACGTCATCAACCAGCTCCTCGGCAACGTGGACTGGGGCGACCTCGATCTTCTCGTGGTGGACCTTCCGCCCGGCACGGGCGACGAGCCGCTCACCATCGCGCAGCTCCTCAAGGACGCGGACGGCGTCGTTCTCGTGACCACGCCTCAGGCGGTCGCGGTGCTCGACGTGACGAAAAGCCTCCAGTTCGTGAAGTCCATGGACCTCAAGCCGCTGGGCATCGTCGAGAACATGGCGAGCTTCGTGTGCCCGGACTGCGGACATGCGCACCCCATCTTCGGGAAGGACGGAGGAAAGACGCTCGCGGCGAAGTCGGGCGTGCCGCTCCTCGCGAGCATCCCCATCGAGCCCGCCGTGCAGGAAGCCGGCGACGCGGGCGTGCCGTTCGTGTGGCGCTCCGCAGATTCCCTGACGCGCAAGGCGTTCGAAGAGGCGATGGTCAACCTCGAAGCTCGCCTGAAGACCAAGCCCGCACCAGCCTGATCTCTCCTGAGTCTCCCACGAGAAGCCCGAGGGACGCGAGGCACCCCAGGCACCCGAGAATGTGTAACAGAACAGTTACACGTCATACGCCTCGGGCCCTTTGCGTCCCTCGGATGGCTCGGGTTCCTCGCGGGGGCTCTCGGACGCCCAGCGTTCACCGGTTGAGCCGCATCCGCTTCTCCTTCTCTTCCTTCGCGTGCATCTCGGCACGCCGCGACGCGCGCGACTTGGCCTTTCCGACGCGGAAGCCACCGCGCACGGCGAGGAACCACGCGCCCAGGAAGACGACGGAGACGAGGATGAGCGCGATCGAGAGCCAGCTCGCCCAGGCGTAGGCGCGGTACACGGCCTGCACGACGAAGCTCACCGCGTAGATGGCGAACGCGATGATGAGCCCCACGAACATCGTGCGGGAGCCCTGCTCGTCCATGGGCTCGCTCTTCCACCAGCGCTTCCTCGCGACAGGAGCTTCGTCGGGCATGAGGCGCGCAAGCGGGGGCGCGGATATGAAGGCGGCGGGCCTTTGTCCTTGCCTTGTCCTTGTCCAACGCCCTCGTCCTTTCGATGATGCTCAGCTAGCTAAATGGTTGATGCTCGCCGGGACAAGGACAACGACAAGGACAAGGGGAAGGGGTGCCGCAAGCGTGACGCTCAAGCCGATACGCACCGAAAGAGCGCCGGCGACCACACGCAGGCGACGCCGTGGCCATTGAACATCAGGAAGGTCGTCCCGGCTCCCACGAAAGTGGTCGAAGCGCCCCCCTGTGCGCCCGCGCCACCGGGACCCCCGAAGACGAAGACGGTTTCTCCAGCTACCGGGGTGAAGACGCCTTGGAAGACGAGCCCTCCATCGGGGCCCGCCCGGACGAACGTGACGGTCCTGTCGTTCCCGTTCTCGCTCATCACGAGGATGCCGCTCGTGTCGGCTGTGGCGTCGATGCAGCCGTTGATCCGGGGGTGACAAAAGGGCTCGGCGGACGCGAGGGTCGTGCTCGCGACGAGCAACGCGACTGCGAACATGAGCCCGAGGGAGCGCATGGATGCTGCGAGCGCCTCGGCCACTTTAACCCCTTCCGCGAGCCTCGCTTCGGGTCGGGCGCCCGACAGCGCCACAACAGCCAAGCGCCCCTCCCGCGCTGGCCGCGCGTTCGCATGCGCTACCACGAGAACGTCCTGAGCCTCATCGGCAACACGCCGCTCGTGAAGCTGAACCGCGTCAATCACGGGCTCAGGCCTCTGATGCTCGCGAAGCTCGAGTACGTGAACCCGGGTGGCAGCGTGAAGGACCGCATCGGCGCCGCGCTCATCGAGGCCGCGGAGAAGAGCGGCCACCTGAAGCCGGGGGGCACGGTCATCGAGGGCACCTCGGGCAACACGGGCGTCGGCCTCGCGCTCGCGGCGAACCTGAAGGGCTACCGCACCGTGTTCACGATGAACGACAAGCAGAGCCGCGAGAAGCAGCTCGTGCTGAAGGCCTTCGGCGCGCGGGTCATCGTGTGCCCTACGGCCGTCGCGCCCGATGACCCACGCTCGTACTACAGCATCGCGAAGAAGGTGCACGCCGAGACGCCGAACTCGGTGTATCCCAACCAGTACGACAACCAGGCGAACCCGGACGTGCACTACCGCACGACGGGGCCGGAGATCTGGCGCGACACGGACGGCAAGGTCACGCACTACTTCGTCGCGACCGGGACGGGCGGGACCATCAGCGGCACGGCGAAGTTCCTCAAGGAGAAGGACCCGAAGGTGAAGGTGATCGCCATCGACCCCGAGGGCTCGATCCTCAAGCTCTACCACGAGACGGGCGAGTACCATCCGGAGCTCGCCAAGAGCTACAAGGTGGAAGGGTTCGGCGAAGATATCATTCCGCGCGCGACGTGGTTCCAGTACATCGACGAGTTCGTGAAGGTCGATGACCGCGAGTCGTTCCTCATGGCGCGGCGGCTCGCGCGCGAGGAGGGGATCTTCGGCGGTGGCTCGGCGGGTTCCGCGGTCGCGGGCATGCTCAAGTACGTGAAGGACAAGCAGCTGGGCCCGGACGCCGTGTGCGTCGTCATCATCCCGGACTCGGGCTCGCGCTACGTGAACAAGTTCTACAGCGACGAGTGGATGGAGGAGAACGGCTACCTCGAAGCGGCCGAGAGCGTGGGGCGTCTCCTCGAGGCGAAGCCGCAGCCGGGCGCGCTGCTCTCCGTGACGCGCGCCGACACGCTGCGCCGCGCCCTCGACCTCATGGCGCATCATGGCGTGTCGCAGCTCCCCGTCCTCGACGAGGAGGGCGCGCCGATCGGCAGCCTGGAGGAAGGGTACGCCACGGCGCGCGTCATGGGGCAGCCCGAGGTGATGGGCGCGCCGGTGTCCGAGGTGATGCAGCCCGCGTTCCCCGTCGTCGAGTCGACGGCGCCCGTCCAGAGCGCGGTCGCGCTCCTCAAGGACAGTCCTGCGATCCTCGTGCGCCGCGGGGGCAAGATCGGGGGGATCCTCTCCCGCTACGATCTCCTGGCGCATCTCGCCAAGCGATGACGCGCTGACGCCCGCACGAGGTCGGTCCCCTCGGGGTCGGGGCTCATCGTTCTCCCGTGTTGCCCCCTCCTGTGACACACTCTCAGCAAACACACACGGAGCGCGCACAACAGTTATCTGAGCGAATGCGGTCTCGACCTCTAGAGGGGCCGTTCGAGGCTACCGGGCCCTCGGCTTGAGAGGTTTGATCAACATGCAGAGGCAGTTCATGGCAGTCATTGCCGCCCTCGTCCTCGCGGCCCCGGTGGGCGCGGCGACGTGGATGGCGTACGGCACGTACGAACCCGACACGATCTACGACGTCCAGAGCGGTCTGATGCAGATCGACGCGAACGTCGACCAGGGCGCGAAGAAGCTCTACTTCAACACGTACCAGACCGAGTTCGGCGCGGGCACGAGCATCAACACCGGCGTCGCGGGCTCCCGCTACCAGATGGCCGGCGCGCAGAACTTCGAGGCCATCCTCGGCCCCTGGACGGACTGCAACAACGATGGCTACGTCGGCTTCTCCGAGAGCGCGGTCGTCGTCTACCCCTCCGCGCTCCTTCTGGACACGAGCATCTGCCCGCCCGCGGCCGGCAGCATCCACAACGACGGCCAGTGGGTCTACGAATACGTCCCCGTCGGCTACAACCCGACGGAGACCCCCCAGGACCCGCAGGTCGCGGTCATCGAGGACCAGGACGCGCTCGTCTGGGGCGACATCGGCCTCCCCGGCGCGCAGCAGGCCGGCACCTGCCCCATCTCGCCCCTGCCCCACGGCACGACCTCCGGCTCCGGCTGGCTCCTCCGCTTCGCGGACTGCTTCACGAGCCGCCGCGTGGCGAACACCGTGAACACGGTGGACGGGACCGCGGGCCTCGGCATCGGCTTCGACGACCCCGAGAACCCCCAGCAGTCGGACAGCCCCCTCAACCAGCAGCTCCCGCGCTCGCTCTTTGGCAACCCGCAGACGGAGGAGACCGGCGTCCTGCAGCTCGACTCCGATGAGGACGGCGGCTCCCGCGAGTACGCCTTCACGACCTGGGACTGCAGCGGCCGCCTCGTCGAGGTCAAGGACCCGACCGGCGGATCGCTCCCCACGAGCCTCCCGCTCCCCGACGAGGGCCAGCCCGGCTCGCTCGACGGCAACGAGGACCTCACGGACGAGGATGGCAACTACGCGTGGGTCGCGAACCCCGCGCCCGCTGCCGGCAACCCGGACGGCTCCGTCGCGGATGGCCTGAACCAGACGTTCATGGGCGTCCACGCGGGCTCCGGCAACTTCGACGAGGACGCGACCGCGACCGGCGGCGACTGCGACTTCGAGAGCGAGAACGCGAACGGCGACAACACCTTCTCCGGCGTCCACCAGACCGCGCTCTTCCGCGCGGACGCGCCGTTCGAGCAGGGCGCGCTCGCGGCGAAGAAGGAGACGGACGACTGGTTCATCTTCTTCAACGGCGCCCGCAACCCCCCTGAGCTCGAAGGCGTCCTCGGCGAGCGCACCCCCGTGAGCGTCGTCTCGACGCCCGCGACGGACTTCGGCGCCGGCACGGCCCTCTGGCAGTCGAACACGATCTGGACGACGCAGCCCCAGTCGATCAACCGCAACACGCTGCAGCCCTCCGGCGCTGCGTACTGGTCCTTCTACGCGAAGGTCGGCGCGGGCACGACGAGCACCCTGGGCTACCACACGCCCGGCAGCTCCAAGGTCTACGGCAGCGAGGCGTGCGGCTCCTTCACGAGCGGCGTCCACAACGGCTGGGACTGCGACGCGACCCACTGGTACACGGACTCGACCGGCACCCCGATCGTCGATGGCAACGAGGTCTGGCAGGCCCGCGCGGGCTTCGTCTACCAGTTCCTCGACATCGACTGCTTCGACGGTACCGTCCTTCGCGGCAGCGGCGTCCACGCGAGCCTCGTCGACGTGAGCGCGACCGGCGCCTGCAGCGACTCGCCCATCTGAGAGCTCGATGGAAGTGGGGGCCTCGCGCCCCCACCCCTTTTCTTTTCACTCCCTCTTCCCGACGCTGCGCGCCGCCTCGGCCCCCATGTTGGGCGCGGCGAGGAAGAGGCCCGCGGCTCCAAGCGCGAGCCCGACCGACGCCTCGAAGCGCGAGAGCGCCGTGACGAGGCTCGCCACGTGGACGAACGCGAGGAACCAGAGCGCGCCCTTGACCGAGCCGCCGCGCGCCGCCTGCACGCACGCCCAGATCCAGCCCGCCGCGAGCGCGACGTTGAGCGCGAGCGGGAGACGGCTCAACCCCATCGCGATCTGCGTCGCGCGAGTCAGCACGTTCACGCCGAAGCCCGCGGCGAGCATGCTCGCGCTCCCCTGCATCGCGCCCACCACGAGCGCGACCGCACCGAGCGTCGCGACCACCTGCACCTCGCGGTAGGGGAAGGGGCGACCGGCCGCCGTGAGGAAGAAAACCACGAACATGAGGGTGACAAGGGCGAAGCCCGTCGCCGCGGCCGTGCGCACGCGGCGGCATCAGAGGGGGCGGATAAGGGCTCTGGGCTCTGCCCTCAGTAAAACGAGGTCGCGACACTCTTCATAAGCTGCTCAACGGGTGTGGCATCGGGAGTGGATCGCAGTGAGGACATTCGTTCGAAGGTATGGCATGGGCGCGACGCTCGCGCTCGCGGGCATCGCGCTCCTTCTCGCAGGCACCGGCGCGTCCCTGGGCTACCAGGCGCTCGCGTCCGACAAAGCGCCCGCGCAGACCGCAGGACAGGCCGCCGACGAGGAGGCTGGCGGGCTCGCGCTCGTCGCGACCCTGGCCGTCGACGCGCCGCTCGTCCCCCTCGACCCCGTCACGATCCAGTCCTCCCCCGGCCTCCTCCACGCCGCGCCGCTCCCGGGCGCGAGCATCGACCGCGAGCTGGGGCTCGACCAGGCCGGCCTGGGCTGTGGACGCTCCTCGGAAGCAGAGACTGACGCGTCGCAGCCTCCACCCTGCTTCGGCCTCGACGCCTCCCTCGAGCTTGCCGCCGGCTCGCACCGCACGCGCGAGACGACGCGAACGGACGCGAGCGCCCAGAGCGCGACGACGCGCGCCGTGCTCACGCCCGGCGCCGAAGCGATCGCGGTCGCCGCGGCCGCTCTCACGATCGCGGGCGCGATCGCCTACTCCTGGGGCGGCGTCAAGGCGATCGCCCTGCGCTACGGCCTCCTCCCCGCGATCGCCCTCTACGCGAAGATCAGCCGCGCGGAAGTGTTCGACAACAGCGTGCGCGAGCGCATCTTCCAGGCCATCCGCGACCACCCCGGCCGCAGCGCGAGCGACCTCGCGCGCCTCGCCGACGTCTCGTGGGGCACGACCATCTACCACCTCGACGTGCTCGAGCAGACGCGCATGGTCACGAGCCTGCGCAAGGGGCGCTACCGCCGCTACTTCGAGAACGGCGCGACGCTCGTCGCGTCGAAGGACATCGTCGCCGTCCTCCAGAACCCGGTCACCGCGGGCGTCGTCGACACCATCCGCCGTGCCCCCGGCGCCACGCAGAAGGAGCTCGCCAGCGCGACGAACATGACGCCCCAGGCGCTCCACTGGCACCTCGTGCGCCTCGTCGAGAACGGCGTCGTGCGCAAGGAGCGCGAAGGGCGCGTCGTGCGGCACTTCTGCGCGAGCTGAAGCGCATCCTCGAACGCGTCCGCTGCACCACGACATGACCCGAGGGACTCGAGGAACTTCAGGGACCCGATCGGGGGCGTCCACCGCCTTGGGTGCCTGATGTCCCTCGCGTCCCCGGATCCACGTCGTGACGCAGGGGCCGAGCAAAGGAGGCTCCAACGCCGTCGCCGCAAACTTCTTGACGCTCGCCAATGAGTGCTGCGCGAATGGGGGACCGCACGCTCGCGTGGTGCATCGTCGCGATCCTCGTCACGATCCCGCTCTCGGGATGCACGAGCGTCGTGCACGCCGGCTCGGACGGGTACGGCGAGACGTGGCCGCTCGCGATGATCCAGGCGGACACGCTCCACGAGCGCGGCCTCACGGGAAAGGGCGTGAAGGTCGCCATCATCGACACCGGCATCGAGCTCACGCACAAGGAGTTCGTGGGAGTGCCGGTCGAGTGGGCCGACCTCGTGAACGGCAAGGACCGCGCGTACGACGACAACGGTCACGGCACGCACGTCGCGGGGATCATCGCCGCGCAGGGCACGTGGAACACGATGCTCTCCGGCTTCCGCCTGAAGGGCGTGGCACCCGGCGTCTCGCTCATCGTCATCAAGGCGATCGATTCGGGCGGCAAGGGGGACGAGACGCGCGTCGCGCGCGGAGTGAACACGGCGGTGAACGCCGGCGCCGACATCATCGTGCTGTCGTTGGGCGGCGACACGCGCCCCATCTTCGGCACGAACACGGAAGAGGCCGTGCGCAACGCGGTCTCCAAAGGCGTCTACGTCGTCGCCGCCGCCGGCAACACGCAGGAGGGGCAGACGAGCTGCACGGTGTCGAGCCCCGCGAGCGATCCGAGCGTCATCGCGGTGGGCGCCGTCACGCGCGACGAGGCGATCGGCGCCTTCTCCTGCCACGGCAGCGGGAAGGAGGGGGGCGGCAGCGTGCTCCCCGGGATCCCCTCGCCCGTGACGAGCGCGAAGGATCCCGACAAGAAGCCCGAGGTCGTGGCGCCCGGCGTCGATATCACCTCGACCTGGAAGGACGGCGGCTACGCCTCCGCGACGGGCACCTCGCAGGCCGCGCCCATGGTGGGCGGGATCCTGGCGCTGCTTCTTGAAGCGAAACCGTCGCTCGCCAACCGCAACGACGACACCGTGCGCGCGGTGAAGGAGAAGCTCATGACGACGTCGAAGAAGATCGGCCCCCTCGCCGGCAAGGGCCCGAGCGCGCACGACGACGCATACGGCTACGGCCTCATCCAAGGGGCTTTGCTGGTGGACAGCCTCGGCTGACGCAGCATGCGCCTCGCGCTCCTTGCGCACGACAAGTTCGCCCCGGGCTCCGCCAAGACCGCGCAGGGCGCGATCGTCTACGCCAAGAACGGCTGGAGCGGCGACGAGGTCGTCTGCGTGATCGACCGCTCGAAGGCGGGACGCGACGCGGGCGACTTCATCGACGCCGCCCGCGGCATCCCCATCGTCGCGTCCGCCGCCCAGGCCCTGCCGTTGGCCCCCGATGCCCTCGTCATCGGGATCGCCCCCGTGGGTGGCGCGCTTCCGGCGGACTGGCGGGAGGACCTGGAGGTCGCGCTCGCGGCCGGCGTCCGCGTGATCTCCGGACTGCACACGGCGCTGCGCCCTGCATTCCCGACGCACGCTTCGCATATCCGCGACGTGCGGCACGAGCATCCGCCGCAGCGCATCACCACCGGCGACGGGATGTACGTCGACAGCCTCGTCGTGACGCTCGGCGGCACCGACTGCAACTCGGGGAAGATGACGACGTCGGTCGAGCTTGTGCGCGAGGCGCGCCGGCGCGGGCTCACCGCGGCCTTCGTCGCCACGGGCCAGACGGGCATCATGATCGGCTGCGACGCCGGCGCGCCGCTCGACGCGCTCGTGTCCGACTTCGTGGCTGGGGCGACCGAGGAGCTCGTGCTGCAGGCCGCCCAGAAGCGGCCCGATCTCATCGTCGTCGAAGGCCAGGGCACGCTCACGCACCCCGCGTACAGCGGCGTGACGGCGAGCCTGCTCCACGGCTCGATGGCCGACGTCCTCGTGCTCGCGGACGAGCCGAGCCGCCTGGTCCTCCGCATGCCGCCGGGACCCGTCGAGTTCCGCAAGCCCTCGCTCGCCTTCGAGCGCGATCTGAACGAAATGCACATGGCCGCGACCACGAGCGCGAAGGTGGGCGCGATCGCGCTGATGACGCCCGGCCTCTCGACGCGCGAGTACGAGGAC
>DATLCC010000042.1:0-23839 GCA_035526585.1 Thermoplasmatota archaeon
CGCTCGCCGGATATGCGATCGTATTTTGATAGCCCGCCGACAGGTGGACCCCACCTGGAGCCCAGCCGGCTTCCACCTGAACTGCACCTGTCTCGTCCTGTGCCGATGTCTCGGATCAAGTTGGTACGGCACCCTCAAATAGGGGCGCTCCGATCGGCGCGCCGGGCCCCCTGGTATAGGGTGGACCGGAGCGTGCCGTCTCCTTGGCGGAAGCGACCCTGGCGCGATACATCCCGATCCTCATCACGTTCATTCTCGCGCTCGTGATCGTGGGCGTCTCGCTCAACATCTACAAGCTCATCGCGCCGCGCCGGCCGAGCGCCGGCAAGGTGTCCACCTACGAGTCCGGCGAGGTGCCGATCGGCTCCGGCCGCGGCCCGGTGGACGTGCAGTACTACCTCTACGTCATCGTGTTCCTCGTCATCGACATCGAGGCTGTGTTCCTGATCCCCTGGGCGCTGCGCTTCCTGCAGCTCGGGGTCGCGGGCATCGTCGAGATGGTGATCTTCGTCGCCCTCGTGCTCGTCGGCTGGGCGTACGCGTGGAAGAAGGGGGCGCTCCAGTGGCAAAGCTGATCACGCAGATCGGAGACGTTGACGCGGTCCCGCCAGAGCAGGACCCGAACATCCTGCTCACGAGCGTGGACAAGCTCCTGACGTGGGGCCGCTCCAACTCGCTCTGGCCGCTGGGCTTCGGCCTCGCCTGCTGCGCGATGGAGATGTTCGCGACCCTTGGCTCGCACTATGATATCGCGCGCTTTGGCAGCGAGGTCTTCCGCTCCTCGCCCCGCCAGGCGGACCTCATCATCGTCCCCGGCACGCTCACGAAGAAGATGGCGCCGCGCGTGCGCAAGCTCTGGGACCAGATGCCCGAGCCCAAGTGGGCGATCGCGATGGGCGCGTGCGCCTCGTGCGGCGGCCCGTACCAGAACTCGTACTCCACCGTCATGGGCGTGGACAAAGTCCTCCCCGTCGACGTGTACATCCCCGGCTGCCCTCCGCGCCCCGAGATGCTCCTCGAGGGCCTGATGCGCCTGCAGGAGAAGATCCAGACCGACCCCCGCATCTCGCCCGGCCTCGAGAAGTACCTGCGGAAGGTGGCCTGACGTGGCTCTGCCTGACGCCGGCAACGTCGAGGACTTCACCCAAGACGAGATGATGGAGCTCGTCAAGCTCAACGAGACGGACAAGACGAAGCTCACGAAGCTGCAGAAGGCCGCGATCGCGCGCTACAACTTCAAGAAGAACAAGGGGGAACCCATCCCCTTCAAGGGCAGCGGCATCGCGGCTCCGGCCCCCGCGCCCGCTTCCGCGCCCGCGCCCGCAGCCGGCGCCGCTGACATCATCTCGCTCCTCTCCCCCGAGATGCAGGCGCTCGCGGCGCGCGACCCTGCGACGCTCACGAAGGAGGAGAAGATCGCGCTCGCGAAGAGCAAATCTCAGGCCGTGAAGGCACAGGCTGCGTCCGGCGCGCCCGCGCCAGGCGCCGCGAAGCCCAGCGGCCCGTCCCCCGAGGAGTTGGCCGCAAAGAAGGCGCTTGGCTTCGCGCACGCGAAGGAGCTCCACGGCCGCTTCGAGTCGGCCTTGGAGGGATGGTCGATGCAGACGGACAAGCCGTACGCGATCGTCAAGAGCGACCGCATCCTCGACGTCGTCACCTATCTCCACATGGAGATGGGGTTCGACCAGATCCGCGACCTCACCGCGACGGACTACCCGCCGGATCGCCTCGAGGTCGTGTACAATCTCTACCGCCACATGGACAAGGCCCACATGGCGCTGAAGGTCAAGCTCGGACGAGCCGCCCCTGAAGGCTCGGATCTTCCGAGCCTGCCCAGCATCACGAGCGTCTACATGGGCGCCGACTGGCTCGAGCGCGAGGTGTTCGACCTGCTCGGCATCCGCTTCACCGGTCACCCGTACATGCGCCGCCTGATGATGCCCGACGACTGGGTCGGGCATCCGCTGCGCAAGGACTACGACGTGAAGAAGGAGCAGTTCATCGGCCTCGATGAGCGCGGGAACGATATCGTGAGCTTCGACAGCACGCAGGGGTGGTAGCTCGTGAGACAGATGATCCCTCAGGTCCCCCCGACGACCCCGACGCACGGCCACTCGGGCATGCGCCTGATGACGCTCAACATCGGCCCCCAGCACCCCGCGACGCATGGCGTGCTGCGCCTCAAGGTCACGCTCGAAGGCGAGGTGATCCGCGACGTCGAGCCCGTGCTCGGCTATCTCCACCGCGGCGTGGAGAAGCTCTTCGAGGACGGCTCGTACATGCAGGCCATCCCGATGACGGATCGCCTCGACTACCTCGCGGCGATGCACAACAACTACGCGCTCTGCTATGGCGTCGAGCGCCTCATGAACGCGCCGATCCCCGAGCGGGCCGAGTACATCCGGGCGATGACCACCGAGGTCCAGCGCGTCGCTTCGCATCTTCTCTGGCTCGGCGCCTTCGGCCTCGACCTGGGCGCGATCACCTGCTTCTGGTGGGCCGTCCGCGACCGCGAGGGCGCGATCGCGCTCCTCGAGCGCCTGAGCGGCGCGCGCCTCACCTACAACTGGTTCCGCGTGGGCGGCGTCAAGAACGACCTCCCGCCCGGCTGGCTCGACGACCTCACGCAGTACATCAAGTACCAGCGCGAGCGAATGGGCGAGTGGCGCAACCTCCTCGTCGACAATGACATCCTGAAGCTGCGCACGGTCGACGTGGGCGTGATGTCGGCGGAGGTCGCGAAGAACTACGGCTGCTCTGGCCCGATGCTGCGCGGGAGCGGCGTCGACTGGGACCTGCGCCGCGACGAGCCCTTCAACCCCGTCTACCAGAAGATCAAGTGGGCGCCCATCGTCAAGAAGGAAGGCGACAACTACGCCCGCTTCATGTGCCGCTTCCTCGAGATCGAGCAGTCGCTCGACATGCTCGAGCAGATGATCGCGCAGTGCCCGACCGGCGGCGACTACATCTCGCCCGAGATCGGCGAAGGCCCGCGCCAGCACCGCCTCAAGCCCCCCGCGGGCGAGGTGTACGCCGCGATCGAAGGCGCGCGCGGCGAATACGGCGTCTACATCGTCTCCGATGGCACGAACCGCCCCTACCGCCTGAAGTGGCGCGCGCCGACCCTCAGCAATCTGATGCCGCTCGCCGACATCACGCGCGGCTACAAGATCCCCGACCTGATCGTGACGCTGGGGTCGATCGATATCGTGCTGGGGGACCTGGACAGGTGATCTGAGATGGCCTTCCTCCTCACCGACGTCATCAGGGACCTTCTCGCCCCTTACGTAGGAGCGACCGCCGCCATCGTCATCAGCTACGGCATCCTCGCGTTCCTCGTCCTCAACTTCGTGATGGCCGTCGGCGGCCTCATGTCGTACGTGATGCGCAAGGTCATGGCGCGCATCCAGACGCGCATCGGCCCGAACCGCGTCGGCCCCTTCGGCCTCCTGCAGTTCCTCGCCGACGGCGTGAAGATGGCCTCGAAGGAGGACATCCGTCCGGCGAAGGCCGACAAGTGGGCGTACCGCCTCGCACCGTACTTCGTCCTCATCCCGCTCATGCTGGCCGTAACGCCGATCCCCTTCTCGGACGGCGTCATCGTCATCGACCTGCCCTACGGTCTGCTGTTCCTCCTCGCGATCGCGGCGTTCACGCCGATCGGCGAGATCTACGCAGGCTGGGGCTCGAACAACAAGTACGCCACCTACGGTGCGATCCGCGCGGCCTCGCTCGACGTGAGCTACGAGATCCCGATGATCCTCTCGGCGGTCTCGGTGCTCCTTCTCGCGGGATCGCTCTCGACGCAGTCGATCGTCGCCGCGCAGCAGCCGCTCTGGTTCTTCTTCATCCAGCCCGTGGGCGCCTTCATCTTCTTCGTCTGCGCCCTCGCCCAGGCCGGCGTCGTTCCCACGGACCTCGCGGAGAGCGAGTCGGAGCTCATCGCCGGCTACTTCACCGAGTATGGCGGGATGAAGTTCGGCATGTTCCAGATCAAGGTCTTCTTCGGCGTCGTGTTCATCGCGATGCTGACGGTGATCCTGTACTTCGGAGGCTGGTCGATGCCGTTCTTCACGCCAAGCGGCGTGGGCGCATACCTGCCTGCGTTCGTCTTCTCCCCCTGGGTCGCGCCGCTCATGGGCTTCTTCGTCTTCATGGCGAAGACGGCCGTGTTCACGCTCCTCGTGCTCCTCACCTGGTTCACGCTGCCGCGCCTGCGCCCGGACCAGTTCCTCACCATCGGCTGGAAGGTCCTCTTCCCGCTCTCGCTGCTCAATCTTGTCGTGACGGCGGGCGTCGTCTATTATCTCGGAGGCATCTGAACATGGGACGAGTCCCGGTCATCGGCATGGCGAAGGGCTTCAAGGAGACGCTCAACAGCTTCTTCCGCGCTCCCGTCACCACGGAATACCCCGAGGAATACCGCGACGTCCCGGACAACTACCGCGGGCGCATCAAGGTCTACATGGACCTCTGCGTCGGCTGCACGACCTGCTCGATGGTCTGCCCGAACGCGACCTGCCAGATGGAGGCCGCGGACTACCACCATCCGAAGAACAAGCGCGCCATCTTCCCCCGCATCGACGTGCTCTCGTGCATGTACTGCGGGCTCTGCGAGGAGGCGTGCCCGACCGACGCGATCCGCCTCGAGAAGGAGTTCCCCGTCTCGATGTACGAGCGCGGCCTCTTCGACTACGACGTCTTCGAGATCAGCAAGGACCAGGGCCAAGTGGACCTGGAGCGCGCGAACGAAGGGAAGGCCTGAGATCCCATGCTCGTCGAGATCACGTTCTTTGCCTTCGCCGCGCTGACGCTCGTGAGCGCGATCATGGTGCTCCGCGTGAAGGAGCTCGTGCATGCGGCTGTCTGGCTCGCCGGCATGCTCCTCGCCATCGCGGGCATCTTCCTCACGCTCGGCGGCGAGTTCCTGGCGACGATCCAGGTGCTCGTCTACATCGGCGCGGTCATCACGCTCATCCTGTTCACCGTGATGCTCACGACGCCCACCGAGGCGAAGGACCCGCACGAGCTGAACCTCCCGCCCGGCGTCTCCGTCGAGAGCGTCGAGTTCATCCAGAGCGGCATGCCGGCCGACACGGGCGTCGGCCCGTACAAGGACCTCGCGGAGACGAACCCGCGCAAGCCCCTCAAGCAGCCCAAGAACCTCTACGGCGTCACGCTCGCGGACAATGAGTACGCGACCGACATGACCCCCACCACGAAGGGGGAGAGCAAGTGACGACCGAGAAGGAGGCGAAGCGCGCCAAGTGGTGGGCCGAGACCAAGATGGACCTCAAATGGGCGACCGCGCTCCTCTTCGTCCTGATCCTCGCCGTCTCCGGCTGGCTCTGGAGCGCGTGGGGCGGCGCGACCGCGGGGGAAGAAGTGCTCGCCGACGTGACGGACGAGATCTTCGCGCAGGACGGGCTCGTCGTGCCCTTCGAGATCCTCTCTCTCCTCTTGCTCGCCGCGCTCATCGCGGGCGTTGTCATCGCGCTACGCGAACCAGAAGGTGAGGCATGATGGCGTTCGACATCAACGCGAGCTGGTACTTCATCCTCAGCACCGCGCTCTTCGGCATCGGCCTGTACGGCGTGCTCACGCAGAAGTCGGCCATCCGCCTCCTCATGTGCGTCGAGATGCTCCTCAACGCCGCCAACATCAACTTCGTCGCCTTCTCGTCCCTGTACGGGACGTCGACGGGCTATTCGTACGCCCTCTTCGTCATCGCGATCGCCGCCGCCGAAGCCGCGGTCGGCCTTGCGATCTTCGTGAACCTGTGGCGCGTGCGCAAGACGATCGAGCTGGACCAGGTCAGATCCCTGAGGTGGTAAGCCGTGTTCACCGAGTATGCCTGGCTCATCCCCGCGCTTCCCGCGCTCGCCGCCGCGATCATCGCCCTCTGGGGCCTGCGCACGCCCGAGAAGGGCGGCTGGATCGCCGTGCTCCTCGTGGGCTTCGCGGCCGCCGTGTCGCTGGGCGTCTTCTACGAGAACCTCCACCACGTCACCTTCGACGCGCCCATCGTCACATCGTTCAATTGGTTCACGACCGGCGCGCTCGTCCTCAACATGGGCGTGTACATCGACCCGCTCACGATCTTCATGCTCTTCACGGTGGGCATCCTCGTGACGCTCATCGCCCTCTACTCGGTGGGCTACATGCACGAGGAGGGCACCGGGCGCCGCCGCTACTTCGCGGAGCTCACGCTCTTCATCACCGGCATGCTCGGCCTCGTCGTGTCGAGCAACTACCTGATGCTCTTCGTCTTCTGGGAGATCATGGGCCTCTGCTCGTACCTGCTCATCGGGTACTGGTACCACAAGCCCAGCGCCGCGAGCGCGGCCAAGAAGGCGTTCCTGACCACGCGCGTCGGCGATGCCTTCTTCCTCGTCGGATTGGGCATCCTCTTCGTCTCCTTCAAGTCGCTCGACTTCACGACGATCTTCGAGGCCGCCGCCCGCGGCGCGCCCGGAGTCGACCGCAACATCCTGCTCCTCGCGAACAGCTGCGTCTTCATCGGCGCGGTGGGCAAGTCCGCGCAGTTCCCGCTGCACACGTGGCTGCCCGATGCGATGGAAGGCCCGACGACCGTCTCCGCGCTCATCCACGCGGCGACGATGGTGAAGGCCGGCGTCTACCTCGTCGCGCGCAGCTACCCGCTCTTCGTGCTCACGCCCAAGCTTCTGATCGCGGTCGCCGTCGTCGGCGGCTTCACGGCGCTCTTCGCGGCGACGCTCGCGCTCACGAACTGGGACCTCAAGCGCGTGCTCGCGTACTCCACGCTCTCGCAGCTGGGCTACATGTTCCTCGGCCTTGGCGTCGCGGGCGCGCTCTTCTGGGCCGAAGGCGCCGAGGGCGCCGCGCTCGCCGCGGTCGCGCTCACGGGCGTCACGGTCGCGATCTTCCACCTCTTCAGCCACGCGTTCTTCAAGGCAGGCCTGTTCCTCAGCGCCGGCAGCGTGGGCCACTCGTTCCACGGCGCCGCGAACCCGTACGACATGCGCCAGATGGGTGGGCTTCGCAAGTACATGCCCATCACCGCCTTCGCGATGCTCATGGGCACGATCTCCATCGCCGGCATCCCCCCCTTCTCGGGCTTCTTCTCCAAGGACGCGATCGTCGGCGCCGTCTGGGAGGCCGCGCGCGAGACCGGCTCGATCCTCTACTACGCGCTCTTCGCGGCCGCGATCCTCACCGCCGGCCTCACGGCGTACTACATGTTCCGCCTGTACTTCCTGACGTTCACGGGCGAGCACCGCGGCGTCGCCTGGTGGCGCTCGCGCTCCGGCGCCTCGGACGTGCCCGAGTCGCACACCCACCACCCCGAGCCCGAGCATCATGGGCACGTGGGCCCCTCGGGTCCGGGCGCGCACGCGCACGATGCGCACGAGCACGCCGCGCACGGCGAGCACCACGCGCACGACGCGCAGCCGCACGAGGGGCCGTGGACGATGACGGCCCCGCTCGCGATCCTCGGCGTCTTCGCGATCGTCGGCGGCATCCTCGCGCTCCTCTTCGCCGGGGGCGCGTTCGGCCACCTGATCGGCCCGTCGGAAGGCGTCGTCGCCTCCGTGGGCGCCGGCGAGGAGCACCTCGCGGACGGCCTCGTCGCCGCGCTCATCCACCCCTTCACCGAGATCACCACCTACATCACGCTCGTCGCGGCCGGCATCGGCATCGCCCTCGCGTACATGTGGTGGGGCCCCGGCAAGGCCGTCGCGAACATCACCCGCGACGACGAGGCCACGGGCATCGCGCGCGTCTGGCAGAAGCGCTACTACATCGACCAGGCCTACGACCGCGTCTTCGGCTACGCCGTGCTCAAGCAGGCGGAGGCGCAGAACGCGTTCGACAGCGACGTCATCGACGGCGCCGTGAACGGCGTCGCGACCGTGAGCGACCGCAGCGGCGAGCGCTTGCGCCGGTGGAACACGGGCTTCGTGCAGGACTACGCGCTCACCGCGCTCTTTGGCCTGATGGTCATCATGCTGATCGTCATCTACGCGCCGCAGATCCCGGGTCTTTGGGCCCAGGCGCGCGGCATGCTCGGGGGGAGTTGAATGCAGTACCTCATCACCGCCACGCTCCTCTCGAGCCTCGTCGGCGCGATCCTCGTCTTCCTCTTCGGAGGCCAGGGCAAGCGCGCCAAGTGGATGGCGCTGGGCCTCAGCCTCGTCCCGCTCATCCTCGCGAGCTACGCGCTCGCAAGCATCATGTTCGGCTACTCGGATCCTGGCGCGCCCTGCGCGGACGGATCCGTGAAGGGCACGGGCTACGTCTTCCACGAGTGCTACAGCTGGATCCCGCAGATGGGGGTCCGCGTGATCCTCGGCCTCGACGGCATCAGCGCGCCTCTCTTCTGGCTCAACACGCTCCTCGTCACGCTCGGGATCCTCTTCGCGTGGGACGAGACGAAGCGCCCGAACCAGTTCTACGGCATGCTGCTCCTGATCAACGTCGCCGCGCTGGGCGTCTTCGCCGCGCTCGACATGTTCCTCTTCTACATCTTCTGGGAGGCCTCGCTCATCCCGATGGCCTTCCTCATCGGCATCTGGGGCGGCCCCCGCAAGCGCTACGCGGCTGTGAAGTTCTTCGTCTACACCTTCCTCGCGTCGCTCGTCATGCTCCTGGGCTTCATGTACCTCTACTTCACGGCCGGGAAGCTCGACTTCTCGTTCGAGAAGGTACAGGCCGGAGCCGGCGCGATCGGGCTCGCGGCGCAGCGCATCATCTTCCTCGCGCTCTTCATCGGCTTTGCCACGAAGTTCCCCGTCGTGCCGCTCCACACGTGGCTGCCCGATGCGCACGTCGAGGCGCCCACCGCGGGCTCCGTCCTCCTGGCGGGCACGATGCTGAAGCTCGGCGGCTACGGCCTCATCCGCATCGGGCTTCCGATGGCGCCGCTTGGAGCGAAGTTCTGGGTGCCGCTCATGTTCGTGATCGCGGTGCTCTCGATGATCTACGCGGCCATCGTCTGCCTCGCGCAGCGCGATTACAAGCGCCTCGTCGCGTTCTCGTCGATCGGCTCGATGGGAATGGTGCTCCTCGGGATCGCCGCCTCCGTGCAGACCGGCAACCCGATCGGTCTCGTCGGCGCGAACTTCATGATGTTCGCGCACGGCCTCATCAGCCCGGCCCTCTTCATGCTCTGCGGCATCCTCGCGCACAACCTCGGCACGCGCGACATCCCGCTCATGGGGGGATTGAGCGACAAGCTGCCGCGCACGTCCTTCTGGATGGTCGTCTTCAGCATGGCGGGCCTCGGCCTCCCCGGCCTCGCCGCTTTCGTCGCGGAGTTCCAGATCTTCGCCGGCACCTGGGACGCGTTCGCCTGGCTCGTCTTCATTCCCCTGCTGTACCTGATCGTGGCGGCTGCCTACTATCTCTGGGCCGCGCAGCGCGCGCTCTTCGGCCCGTTCGCGCCGAAGGCGGGCGTGGACTACCACCACGCGTACGACACGCACTGGTTCGAGCTCACGTGCCTCGCGATCCTGTTCGGCTTCACGCTCGCGTACGGCGTGTGGCCGCGCTTCCTCACCGAGATCCTCGCGGCGCCGGTCGGCACTGTGCTCGCGGCCGTGACGGGGGGTGCTTGAGAGATGATGTCTCCCGAATACTCGGCGCTCCTGCCCGTCTTCATCCTCACCGGCATCGGCGCGCTCGTGCCGCTCCTGGGAGCGTTTCGCTGGCGCGGCGGCGTCCTCGCCGCGATGTCCGCGATCGGCATCGTCGTCGCGATGGTGCTGACCCTCGGCATGGTCTGGACCATCCCCTACGTCTCCACTCTCGTGCCCAACGTCGCGACGACCGCGGTCACGTCGTTCAAGCTCCTCGAGATGACGCCGTTCGTCGTCCTCTTCGACCTCGTCTTCCTCGCGGTCGCGCTCATGGTCGTCCTGGGCTCGCCGCGTTACATCGGGCGCCACCAGGGCGAGTACTACTCGCTCGTGCTCCTGGGCACGATCGGCATGATGATGGTCGCAGCCTCGAAAGACCTCATCACGCTCTTCATCGGCCTCGAGCTCTCGTCGCTCTGCAGCTTCGCGCTCGCGGGCTACTTCAAGAACCGTCTTGACAGCAGCGAGGCCGCGATGAAGTACTTCCTCATCGGAAGCATCAGCGCCGCGCTCGCGCTCTTTGGCATCTCGCTCGTGTACGGGCTCACCGGCGGCACGTCCTTCGCGGACCTCGCGAGCCTCTGGAGCGGCCCGCTGAAGCTCAACTCCGGCGGCACGACGACCATCGGCGCGCAGCTCCTCCAGGGCCGCTTCACGATGGGCGTCTTCGTCTGGGGGCTGCTGCTCGCGGGCTTCGGCTACAAGGTCGCCATCGTGCCGTTCCACAACTACGCCGTGGACGTCTACGAAGGCGCGCCCAACACGGTCGGAGGATTCCTCGCCGCGGGCTCGAAGCAGATGGGCTTCGCCGCGCTCTTCAAGGTCTTCTTCCTCGGCCTCTTCGCCGTGAAGGCGAACTGGGACATCATGGTGGGCGTCCTCGCCATCATCACCATGATCGTCGGCAACGTGGTCGCGCTCCAGCAGACGAACATCAAGCGCATGCTCGCGTACAGCAGCATCGCGCAGGCGGGCTACATCCTGCTCGCGCTCGCGGTGGGCACGCAGTACGCGCTCACGGGCGGCCTCTTCCACATCGTCACATACTCCTTCATGAAAGCGGGCGCCTTCGTCGCGCTCGCGGCCGCCGCCACGTGGGGGATCGGCGAGGAGATGTCGGATTGGAAGGGGATCTCGAAGCGCGCCCCGTACCTCGCCTTCGCGATGGCGATCTTCATGCTCTCGTTCGCGGGCATCCCTCCGCTCGCGGGATTCGCGTCGAAGTTCGTGCTGTTCTCGAGCGCGATCCAGGCGGCCAACGGCGCGACCGCGCTCTACGCGACGCTTTACTACGCGCTCGCCCTCGTGGGCGTCGCGACGAGCGCGGTGAGCCTCGTCTACTACTGGCGCATGGTGCGCGTCATGTACATCGAAGAGGGCGAGGGGCGCCGCATCGTCGTCACGAGCGCCGCGGGCGTCGGCGTGACGATCGCCGTCCTCGCGACGATCCTGCTGGGCATCTTCCCGGCCGTCGCGTACGACCTCTCCGCGAGCGCGGCCGCGCACCTCTTCAGCGGGCTCGCGGCCGTCGTCACACCCTGAGGGGCGGGACCAGTCCCGCGCGGGTCCCGCCGCATTTCGCGAGCCTTAAGCACCGACGGCGGCCATGGCACCCTTGCAGCGCGCGTCTTCAGAAGCCTCCCTAGTCAAGTACCGTTTTACACGCGCTGCAACCCTTCCCCCTGAGCGGAGCCCCGGCGACCCCCCCTGGCGGAGCATGGGGCCTTCGACGTAGACTCATATAGGGCCGTGGGAAGAAGGCCGAAACGGTCGAGTCCCATGATGCCCCGGTCCCGCCGCATCGAAACTGGGCGCGGGCGTGCCTCTAGGCACGTGTGCACCCGGTTCGCGCTCCTCGTCGCGCTCGCGACGCTCCCGCTGGCCGCGGCGCAGTCGCTCCCGGTGGATCCCACCGCGCCGACGGCGCCCCCGCTGGACATCCCCGCGACACCTGTCCTCCCCGGGGACATGGACATCCACGAGCAGGGCCTCACCTTCGTTGGTCCCGCCGCCGCGCCCACCCACGTCCGCGTGGACGGCCCCGATGGCGCCCCGGCCTTCGAGTATGCGGTGGACGACGAAGGCCGCGCGCGCATCGACCTCGCGGGCCAGAACGCCCTCGCCGATGCGACCCTCCTCGCGGTGCGCGGGGACCCCGTCGGCGACTGGTTCGCCATCCGCGTGCAGGACCCTCAGGGCGATCCGCAGGAGTTCCAGATCGACCGCGCGGGGATGCTTTCGAACGTGAACGTGCCGATCGACGAGCAGCTCCCCGTCGTGAGCGTCGTGAGGCCGCCCGCGTGGCCAGGCGCGCCCGCGGCGCCGTACCTCCTCTTCGTCGAGGACGACGCGCCCAACCACCTCGCGCCGGCCAAGCTCGACGGCAGCCGTTTCCTCCAGCGCGGCGGCGTGCACCGCGCGGTGCTCCAGATCCCGCTGAGCGAAGCGACCTACGACCGCATGTTCCTCGAGGTGCGCGCGGGCGACGAGCTCCTTACCGCGACCTTCGCGCCGCTGCGGGAGACCGACACGGCCGCGAGCTTCGAGACGCTCTTCCGCCCGAGCGACGCGCGCGCGACGGATGGCGCGTCCATCACGATCCAGCCCGTCTACGAGCGTCGCCTGAGCCCCCTCGTGGTCGAGCGCTTCAACGAGTCGATGGCGTACAGCTACCGGGTCGACGGCACGGGCCCCAGCGTCACGATCGACGCGCCCGCCTCGGCGGACGACTTCTCGTTCGTCGTGCAGTGGAACGGCGCCGACGCGCTCTCGGGCCTCGGAGCCTTCCACGTCGATTACCGCGAAGCCGGCGGCTCCGCGTGGACGCGCTGGATCGCGAAGTCGCCCGCGAAGAGCGCGACCTTCAGCGGCGAGTGGGGGCACACGTACGAGTTCCGCGCCACCGCGCTCGACGAGGTCGGCAACCCGTCGACGCCGGGGACCGCGACGACGGCCATCGCGGCCCGCCCCGGAGGCTCCCCGACGGACGACATCAACCACCCGCCGACGGCCCGCCTCCTGACGCCACGCGCGGGCTCGCTCGTCGCCGGCCTCGCCTCGGTGACCTGGAGCGCCGCGGATCCCGATGGCACGCCGGTCACCTCGAAGGTCGAGCTCTCGGCCGACGACGGCGACACGTGGCGCGTCCTCTACAGCGGGCCGGGCCAGAGCGCCGAGTGGGACTCGCGCTCGGACGCGGACGGCCCCGGCTACCGCCTGAGGCTCACAGTGAGCGACGGCACGCAGCAGGCGTCGGACGCGACGGGCGCGCTCACCGTGCGCAACGTCGCCTCGAAGGTCACCGCGCCGGCGGACGCGCCGGGTGCCCCGACGAGCGCGCCGCCCGCCCCGCCTGTCCCCTCGCCCGGCGACGCGGCGCCCGACGCCAGCGCGCTCCCGGACGAGGCGCCAGGCGACGCCTCCGCCGACGCGAAGAAGGTGCCGGCGCCCTTCGTCGGGCTCGCCATCGCCGGCGCGGCGCTGCTGGCGCGACGCAAGCGCGCGTGAGGGCTAGGTGACGGGTACCTAGCCCCCCGCCCGGTCCACGTGGTTGTGCAGCACCACGAGGCACTGGTCGGCCTGCAGCGACACGGGCCCGAGCGACACGCGCGCGACGGCCTTCGACGCGAGGAGCGCCTCCTCCTCCGCCGTGAACCCGAGGTGATCGCCGAGGACGAAGAGCGCGTCCTCCGGGAGCCGAGCGCTCGCGATGTCGACGCCGTCCTCCGCGAGCACGACGACGGGGCCGTCGAGAAGCTCCGCGAGGCCGAGCTTGGCCACCTGGACGCCGGGCGTCGCCGCCTGCCAGACGGGGCCCGTCGTCGCCGCGCCGAGCGCCTTCTCCAGGAGGAGCGCGCTCGTGCGCTCGTCCGGGTTCAGGTGGCGTAGCTCAGCGGAGCGCACGCGCACGGCCTTCGGCGCGGCAGGTGGCCCCAGGTGGAGGCAGGTGAGCTCGACCTCCGGGCGCAGACCGTGGCTCACGAGGAAGGCTGCGGGCAGGCAGCGCGCGAGGATGTCGATCCGCCCGCCGGTGCCGCTCAGGTCCTTGTGGGAGAAGCCTGGAGCGCTGGCGGCGGTGTGGCCGAGGACAAGGAAGCGGCGCACGCGAGAGCGGACTCGTCGCGCTCGCGTAAAGCCATTCCTTCCGTGAGCGCCGCGAGGATCGCCTCGCGCCGCCCGTCGAGCGCGCGCAGGAGATCGCGCTGCTCGCGGAGCACAAGGCGGAACGTCGGGTCGAAGCGGCCGGGCGCGCACGCGCCGCACGACCAGTTCCCCTTGAGAGGCGCACGCCGATGCCACATGCCCTCGCACCCCGGACACGCGTACACGTAGCGGTACGCCGCGTTCTCGGGGCCCAGGTCGCACGATCCGTTCGCGAGCACGCCCAGTCGTTCAAGGGCCGCGTGGAAGAACGTGGAATGGCCGGTGTCCCCGCGATGATGATACGCGAAGGCGTGCGCGGCCTCGTGCCGAAGCGTCGCGTCCAGCTCGCGCCAGTGCGATCCGTGCCGGAGCGCCGCGGGCTCGAGGAGGAACAGATACGGAGAAAGCCGCACCAGGTGGCGCCGGTAGTAGATGAGCGCCCACGACTCGGTGATGCGCCTCGAGAACTCGACCCGATGCGCTGGGACGTTCGGATCGAGCGCTTCGAGGTAGCGGGCGAACCGCTCGTTCACGAGTTCCCCCAGGACGGAGAGTTCCGGCATGCGCTCCGGAGAGCCCCTTCGTCGCCGGGGGTCAAAGCGCCCGATGGCGCGGACGCTCAGGCACTCCGGCGGTGACCAAAGCTCAAGAGCCGCGGCGAGGCTAGGCGCCCGTGCGGACGGGCGCCATCCTTGCGATCGTGGGCTTGCTGGCCCTGGCAGGCTGCCTCTCGGGCGGCTCCCTCACGGGCAAGCCGTCGCCCCGCTTCGCGTTCGTCACGAGCGAGGGCGTGTACGTCAACGAGACGACCTACCTGGGCCAGTGGGTGATCCTCGACCTCATGGCCACCTGGTGCGGCCCCTGCAAGCTCGAGGTCGCGCACCTGCGCGACGTGCAGGCCGTGCACGGGGACAAGGTCGTGATCCTGAGTGTCGACGTCGATCCGCAGGAGACGATCCGCGACCTCGAGGCGTTCGAGTCCGAGTACGGCGCGTCGTGGCCCTACGCGATCGATCGCGATGGCAACGTCAAGCTCGCGATGGAGATGCGCATCATCCCGAAGCTCGTCATCCTCGACCCCGAGGGGAACGTGGCGTTCGAGCGCGAAGGCGAGGTCCTCCCCGCCGCGATCCATCGCGTCATCGATCCCTCGCTCGCCCCGGCGCCCTGGCTTCCGCTCGCGACGGCCGGCGCAGGGATCGCGCTGGGCTTCGCGGCGGCCCTCAACCCCTACCGCCGCGCGCATCGCGACGGCCCAGGGGGCGGGCCCACGCTCGCCGCGCTCGGCGTCCTCGCGGCCAGCGCCCTGCTCGCGTGGCCCTTCGCGGGCCTCGTCTCCACGCGTGCCACGTACGGAAGTCTCCTCATCGGCGCGATCGCGGCGGGCGCGGCGCTCTGGTGGCTGCGCGCGCGCCGCACGCTGACGACCGAGGGCGCCGACGGACCGAACTCGCTTGAGCCGAGGACGCCGGCCGGAGCGCCGCTGGAGGGGCCCGCTTGGCAGCGCGCGAGCGATCGCGGCTTCGAGCTGGGCGCCGGCTTTGCGGGCGCGATGCTCCTCGCGCTCGTGGGCGCCGGCGGGCTCGGATTCGCCGCGCCGCTCCTGGGCTTCTTCGCGGGCGCGCTCGCGGGCTACGCAGCGCGTGCGCGTCTCGCCCCGCGCGTCCAGGAAGCCGTGGGCGTCGTGGGGCTCGCGCTCACCGGCGCGGGGCTTCTTGCGTTCGGGGCGCGGATCCTCCTGGCGCAGGCTTAAGGGGAGCGCGGCGCGTGGCGCGCCCATGGACTGGGAGGCCACTCGCGCCGACTTCCCGACGCTCGCCCGCACGACGTACCTGAACACTTGCTCGCTGGGCGCGCTCTCGCGGCAGAGCCGCGCCGCCGTCATGCGCTTCCTCGACCTCTGGGAGGAGCACGGCGCGAGCGCGTGGTACCGCATCTGGCTGGGCGAGGTCCAGGCGACGCGCGAGAAGTTCGCCCGCCTCATAGGCGCCGGCGCGGACGAAGTGGCGATCCTGCCCAACGTCAGCAGCGCGCTCGCCGTCCTCGCCTCGACGGGCCCCGCGGAAGGCAACGTCGTGTCGGCGGCGATGGACTTCCCGACGATCCCGTACCAATGGCACGTGAAGCCCGGCGTGCAGGTGCGCCTCGCGCAGAGCCCGGATGGCATCCGCACGCCGATCAGCGAGTACGAGAAGCTCGTCAACGCGCAGACGCGCTGGCTCGCGACGTCGCACGTCTTCTACACCTCCGGCGCCGTGAACGACGCGCGCGCCCTCGCGGACCTCGCGCACCGTCGGGGCGCGCGGATGCTCCTCGACGCCTACCAGGGGACGGGGCAGCTTCCGACGAACGTCAAGGAGCTCGGCGTCGACGCGTACGTCACGGGCGGCCTCAAGTGGCTCCTGGGTGGCCCAGGGATCGCGTACGTCTACGTGCGCCGCGAGCTGCACCAGGAGCTCTCGCCCACGATCACGGGCTGGTTCGCCCACGCAGACCAGTTCCAGTTCGACAGCGGCGCCTTCCGCGCGCATCAGGACGCGCGCCGGTTCGAGATGGGAACGCCCGCCACCGCCGCGGTGTACGCCGGGGGCGCGGGCCTCGAGTACGTCCTGAAGCTCGGCTCGCACGCGATCCGCCAGCGCGAGAACGAGCTCACGCGCGAGCTCTTCGAGCGCTGCCACGACGCGGGCCTGCAGCTTGCGACGCCGGAGAAGGAGGACGAGCGCGCGGGCATCGTGATGGTGAAACATCTGGAGCCTAGCAAGGTGGTCGCGCAGCTTCGCGAGAAGCACAACATCATCGTGGACCATCGGCCCGGGCGCGTCCGCGTCTCCGCGTACTTCTACAACACGAGCGCGGAGATCGAGCGGTTCGTGGACGCGATGAAGGCGATCGCACCTTAGCTGCGCGACCTTGCCTTCAGGATCCAGGGGCGAACGAGCATGTAAGTACCGCTCACCGCGAGGAGGAGGATCAGCGGGATCGGCGCATACACGAAGAACGCCGGCTTTCCGCCGCCCCAGATGGACGCCCACGTCGCGGGCGGCAGCGAAAGCAGGAAGACGATGGCAAGTACGCGGTGCACTTTGCGCAGGAATGCGTCGGCGGACACGCGCTTCGATCGCAGCACGCTCGTATATGGGCTCGGAAACGTCCCGTGCTATCCGACGATCCAGTTGTCCTTCCGCGCGTTCGTGAGCATCTCATAGCCCGAGCGCGTGACGACGATGTCGTCCTCGATGCGCATTCGGACGCGTGCCTGCGGGCACCGGCCGCTAAGGCGGCCTCGCGTCCTCTCCGCATCGAGGACGACGCGGGTCACTCCTACGATACGATCCACTCATCGCGCTTCGCGTGGGTGAGCAGGTCGAACCCGCTTCGAGTGACGACGATGTCGTCCTCGATGCGGACCCCGCCGATGCCGGGCACGTAGATGCCGGGCTCGATCGTGACGACCATGTTCTCTTCGAGCGTCCAGTCCATGCGCGGGTGGAGGGCGGGCCCGTCATGCACCGCGAGCCCGAGCGAGTGGCCGACGCTGTGGATGAAGCGGCCTTTCCACGGCGACGAGTCGATGATCGCCGCCGCGGCATTGTGCACGTCGCCGCCCTTTGCGCCCGCCTTGACCGCGGCGAGGGCTGCCCCGTGCGCGCGAAGACATGTCTCGTACATGTCGCGCATCTCCTTGGTAGGCTGGCCCCAGGCGAAGGTGCGCGTGAGGTCGCTCGCGTACTTCTGGTAATACGCGCCGAAGTCGCAGAGCACGAACTCCCCCTTGCGCAGCGGGACGTCGTGCGGCGCGTAGTGGGGCTCCGCGGATCCTTCCTTGAATCCGACGATCGTGTCGAAGCTCGGACCGGTCGCGCCGCGCTTCTGCATGCCATAGACGATCTCGGCCGCGAGCTCGTACTCCTTGAGCCCGTCGCGGAGCATCGCGGGGATCGCGTCCGCGACCTCGCTCACGATGCGGGCGGCGCGCTTCATGCGCGCGAGCTCGGTCGCGTCCTTGACGGCGCGCGCATCGGCCAAGGGTTTGGTGACGTCGATGAATTCCGCCTGTGGCAGGGCCTCCTTGATGGCGAGCCAGTCGGAGGTGATGAGCTCGCCGTAGTTGAGCCCGACGCGGGGAATCCCCCGCGCCTTCTCTTGGATGAACGCCTTGCGCTCCTCGGGCTTCTGGTAGGTGGAGATCGTCGCGTCGGGCGCGCGTCTCGCGCTCGTCTCTTCGAGGCCGGGCACACCGAGGTCGATGCGGCCGTCGCGGTGGAGCACGGCGACGCTGCGCTCGAAGCCTCCCCCCTCGACGAGGTCGGTCGCGTGGAAGAACGACATGTCCACGTGCGGGTCCACGTTGTTGTGGAGCAGGATGAGGTCGACGCCTTCGGGAACCTTCGCGAAGATGCGGCGCACGCGGTCCTTCATGGCTT
Source organism: Thermoplasmatota archaeon (assembly GCA_035526585.1). GTDB lineage: Archaea > Thermoplasmatota > SW-10-69-26 > JACQPN01 > JAJPHT01 > JAJPHT01. Next base: position 18,191 of record DATLCC010000042.1, read on the forward strand.
CACCAGGGCGCCCCTCGGGTTAAACGGTTGCCGCTTCGCACCATCGGGCGGCAGCCCGCCAGGTGCGCGGGTAGCTGCGGCGCGCGTACGCCTTGTAGCCAGCCAGGGAGAGGCGCCCAAGCCGCGTGCGGCACCAGATATCGACCTCGATGTCCACCCGCGTGCCACCGGGCTCCGAGCTGAGCGCGAACTGGTCACGCTGCGCGAGGCCGAACGGGAGCGCGATGTCCACGTCCCAGCCGTCGGCGCGCAGCGCAAATCGTTCGGGGACCTCGATCTCTCGGCCCAAGGGCCCGCGCCAGTAGGTCAGCGTGTCGATGTGCTGCGCGCTGCGCGAGCGCGTGACGATGCGATGCGGCTGCTCTCGCGCGTTCTCGTAGACCTCCGGGAAGTCGAGCCACCACTGGCGCACGACCTCGGGGGGACGCGCGACGTGGACCGTGACGGACAGGTCGGGCATCAGAACCCGCTTGGCCCATCGAACCGACGATCTCCCGGCGCCTCGGTCGCGAGCTTCGGCTTCGGGAGGTCCTTCTGGCCGGGTGGCGCATCGCCCATCTGCTTGAGGAGGGCCCTTCCCTCGGGGGACTGGAGCTGCTGCTTGAAGTTCTCCATCACGTCGACGATCATCTTCTGGGTGAGCGCGTTGAGCTCCGGGCCGGTGAGGGTCGCGACGATGTTGTCGACGACCGCCTTCTCGACCTGCAAGGTGATCTTGTCCACGACGGGTTGCGCGATGATCTGGTCAGGGACCCGGTTCTGGCGCATCGCCTCGACGACGGCCTGATGGATCTGTGGGCGCTGCTCGTCGATCGCCTTGCCGACGCTCTCGAGGAACTTCATCCGGATGACGAGCTCCTGCGTGAGGGTGATGCCTGCGACCATGATCGGCGTCGTGAGCTCCGCGACGATGATGCGCCGGTACTTGTCGAAGAACCCCTTCGTGACCGTCTCGCCGAACGTCATGTTCGTCGCGCGCAGGAAGCGCGAGAACGCCTGCACGATGCGCACGATGCGCACGAACCGGAAGAGCCGCAGCAGGCTGCCTCCGGCCGCCGCGCCGCTCGCGAGCCGGATCTCCTCGTTGAAGACCGCGCCGAACGGGTGGCCGGAGATCCGCGCCTCGAGGTAGACGAACGCGATCATGGGTACGAGACCGACGATGTCGAACCAGCTGTCGCGCACGATGCGCCCGGGCGACTTGCCGCGATTCTCGACGATGAAATCGACGAGGAAGATCCCCGTGATGATGGCGTCCGTGATGATGATGGCGCGGAAGAGGTGCCAATCGTAGAGGCGCTGGCGGGCGAAGATGTCGAGGAAGACCAGCGTGACGCTCACGAGCGCCAGCAGGATCATGATGGCGTCGATCGGGCGGAACGTCGGGGGCGCCAGCGTCTGGGCCGCCGGGCTTCCGCCCTGGGGCGTCTTGGCCATAGCGCGAGGCAGCCCTGCCGCACGGAAAAAAGATTGCCCGTGGACCTACTTCTTGAAGTAGGCGGCGTTGCGCGGCGTGAAGTCCTTCCACTGCGCAGGAACGCTGTCGTCCGGGAAGATCGCTTCGACGGGGCAGACCGCTTCGCACGCGCCGCAGTCGATGCACTCGGCGGGGTTGATGTAGAGCATGTCCTCGGAGGCGAACTTCGGGTCGTCCTTCTTGGGGTGGATGCAGTCGACGGGGCAGACGTCGACGCACTCGCCGGACTTGACGCCGATGCACGGCTCGACGATGACTCGGGTCATTGCGCCGGCAATCCCGCGCCACCGTTTAAGGGCTAGGGTCGCCTCGCGGCTCCCGATGCGCTCGCTCTGGCAGCGGCTCCGCTCGTGGCTCGGGCGCGCGCCGGAGCCGCCCGCTGCGGGCCCGGAGAGGGAGCCGCGCGGCAAGCATCAGGGGCTCACCGTGCGCGAGCGCCTCGCGCGCTACAAGGGCGGACATATCACGCTCGCGGGCGAGGTCGTGCAATCAAAACCCGAGTTGCGCATCGCGAATCTCCTTTTCAAGAAGAAGATCCGCTACATCTACGAGGCGCAGCTCGCGGGCGCGACGCCAGACTTCTACCTGCCCGATCACAACATCATCATCGAGCACTGGGGGATGGACCATACGAAGTATCGCGAGAAGCGCGCGATGAAGACGCGCATCTACCTCTCGCGCGGGTACAAGCTCGTGGAGACGGAGAAGAAGGACGTGCCGTATCTGGAGCGCGCGTTGGAGTCCCGATTGCTCAAGGTCGATCCGGACATCTTCGAGCGGTGAGGGGAAGCGCAAGGGCCAGCGCAAAGCGACGCAAGCCCAGGCGCTTGCCCTTCCGCCGGCCCTCGCGTCAGTGGACGTTGAGCTTCGCGGCGCTCGGTCCCTCGGGGAAGATCACGGCCCCGCTCGCGTGCGTGAGGGCGTGGAAGCCGGTGATGAGATGCTTCGTGATCGGACCGGGCTTTCCTTCGCCGATGGTGCGGTTGTCCGCGATGACGCACGGCGCGATCTCGGCGGCCGTGCCGGTGATGAACAGCTCGTCCGCGTTGTACACGTCGAACATGGTGACGGGCTCTTCGCGCACCTCGTAGCCCGCGTCCTTCGCGATCTCGATGACCGCGCTGCGCGTGATCCCCTTGAGGCTGTTGTACGTGGGGGGCGTGATGACGACGCCGCCCTTCACGAGGAAGATGTTGTCGGCGGTCGCCTCGGAGACGAAGCCGTTCACGTCGAGCATGATGCCTTCGTCGCACCCCTGCGCGTTCACCTCGAGGCGCGCCATGATGTTGTTGAGGTAGTTGAGCGACTTGATGTTCGGGCTGAGCGAGTTCGGGCTGTTGCGGCGGACGGAGACGACGCACAGCTTGAGTCCCTTCTCGTACTTGTCGCCGTAGAGCGCGCCGAACTCGCGCGCGAGGACGACGACCGTGGGCGTCTTGCATTTGCGCGGGTCGAGGCCGAGGTCGCCCACGCCGCGCGCGACGATCGGGCGGATGTAGGCGTTGCGCAGGCCGTTCTCGCGGCAGGCCTGCAGGATGAGCTCCTGCATCTCCGCCTTCGACATGGGGATGTCGAGCGCGATGGCCTTGGCGGATTCGTAGAGGCGGTCCACGTGCTCCTTCAGGCGGAAGACGCGCCCGTTGTAGGCGCGGATCCCCTCGAAGACGCCGTCGCCGTAGAGGAAGCCGTGGTCGTAGACCGAGATGCGCGCTTCGTTCTCCGCGACGAACCTGCCGTTCACGTAGACCTTGTAGTCCGTCATTCCGGCCACCGTGTCAAGCCCTCTCACGGGCCTGGTTCCGCCGAGAGCAGCGGCAGGTATTTCACGGTTTCTCCACGCGGGCCGACGAGTCGTCAGCGGATGTCGACGACGCGCGACTGGAGCACGTTCACCGTCGCATCCGCGGCGCCCAGGTGCAGCTCGACGCAGCTCGGGAGATCCGGATCCCAGCTCGCCCACGCGAGCGTGGCGTTCGCGCCCGCTCGCGCCGTCACCTCGCGCGTCGCGTTGGCCGCGGCCCACGCGGGCTCGACGAGGCTGCGCGGCGCGGCCACCGGTCCGGGGGTCGGCGCGGGCGGCGCGCCCGTCGCGCGGTCGCCATCGAGCCGCAGCTCCACGTCGTAGACGTCGGGCTCGGCGCTGTCACGCACCCCGACCGCATGGAAGCTCCACCGTGTCGCGCCGTCAGCCGCGGCCGGCGCGCTCCCCAGCGTGGCGTCGAAGGCGGCGTGCTCGCGCCCGCCCAGGGTCACGACGTGCTGGCGCGCGGCCTCGAGGAGCGCGAGCTTCCGTTCCGCGGGCACGCTGCCATCGGTACGCGTCTGCGCCACGAGGAAGTCGATCCCGTACGCCTTGCGCGGAGAGCCTGACTTCTCCTCGCACACGAGATGCAGGTCGTCGCCGGAGCCGACGCGGAGGCAACCCGCGACAAGAAGGATCGCGAGGGCGATCGCTGCCCTCATCCGGCCTCGACGACGCGCAGTGGCTTCTGGGTCAGCGGGTAGGTGACGTAGTGATACGGCTGCGTCACCATCTGGCCGCACATCTGGTCGGCCGCGGGCTTCACGGTCGTGACGTGGGCGACGACCTCGCTCGCGGTCTCCTCGATCCGATCGACGCGGATCGCCCAGCACGAGTTCGGTCTCTCCCCCGCTGTCGCGACGAAGACACGCTCGTGCGCCCAGTCGACCTCGGGGAGCGGCGGCGCCGGCATCTCGCGCGAGGCGTGCTCGTCCCAGAAGGCGCGCCACGCATCCGCGTCCCGGATGACCTCGCGCCGCTCGTCGCCGATCCCGCTCGCGGCGCCCTCGGCGAGCGTGCGGAACGCGTAGCCGTCAACCTGGCCGGCTCCGGACTCCGATGCGCCGTCCCCCGTGGGCTCGCGGCGCTCCACGAAGCCCGCCTGCCCTTCGCGCGACGGGATCGCCGCGAAGTGGTACACGTCCTCGTAGGCGACGAAGCACTGGATGTTGTCGCCCGGGACCTCGAGCACGATCTCGATCGTCGTCACGCGCTTCGTGCCATCGTAGGAGACGTTCCCGAGGTGCATCGCGCCGCAGCCGGTGGGCCCGTGCACGACGACCGCGACGACGCTCTCGTTCCCCCACTCGACGCGGGGCAGCGGCTCCGCCCGCCCGTGCTCGGACCACAGCGCCTCCCAGTCGGCGGGCGCGCGGATGAGGAGGCGCGTGTCGTTGTGGATCCCCGAGAAGGAGCCCTTGTCGAGCGTGCGCAGCGCGAGAGGCTCCGCCTGAGTCGGGCTCGGCGTCGCCGGCGGCGTCATGCTGGGCGGCGCGGTGGCGCTCGCGGGCGTCGTCGAGGGCGCGCCTGGGGCGTCCGGCTCGCTGAGGCACCCAGCGACGAGGAGGACGAGGACGAGGGGCGCGAGGATCCGCATGTCCTTGTCGAGCCGTCCGGGTCGCAAAAGGGTTCGCGTTGCGTTGGGCGGTGGCCGTAGCGAACGAGCGGCCAGGTGGCTTATCATCGGGGCGCCCCGTCCTATCCCCATGCATAGCCACGACCCGCGCCGCAGGAAGCTCTCCGACGAGATGGAGAGCGAGGGCCCCAACCCGATGGAGGAGGAGAACTTCCCGGACAGCCCCGCGCGCGAGGCGGCGGACCGCGAGATGGCCGAGCCCACGAACGTGCCTGGCTCCAAACCGATGCTGCCGAAACGGATGCCCATCCAAGAAAGCGAAGACGAGTAGGGAAGCACTGTGCAGGCCGCGTCGAGGCAGCGGGATGGGGCGCGAATGCGCCCCGACCGCACAAGTTGAATACGCGGCGTATCCGCGTTCTTCAACCGTGGAACACCGGGCGGAGGCTCACCCGCATCGGGATCGCGAGCGGCGCCGTCGGTCGCCCGGCCTGCAGGTGGCGCGCGTGGTCCTCGAGCTCGCCGAGCTTCATGTCCTTCTGCGCGCCGCTGCGGTCGCGGACGGGGAGCATCTCGCTCGCCGCCTCCTTCTCGCCGTAGACGACGGTGAGCGGGACCCAGTCCTTCTCCGCGTCGCGGATCTTGCGGCCCACGCCCTGGTCGCGGTCGTCGACGTCCGCGCGGATGCCCACCGCGGTGAGGCGCTGCGCCATCTCGATGCACGTCGCGGCGTACTGATCGCTCACGGGGAGGAAGCGCACCTGCGTCGGGGAGAGCCAGAACGGGAGCTGCGGC